>CALBHM010000353.1 GCA_937892835.1 uncultured Ruminococcus sp.
AAATATGAATATACGACGGCGAAGCGAAGCACGGGAGCCAAGGGCAGCAGCTCTTATCCGAGACCGAGCAGATATTCTTCGTCGGGCAGCGGTAATAAGACGACAAGGAAAACAACAACTTATAAATATACTACAAAAAGAACCACGACGAAAAAGACTACAACAAAGAAATACGATCCGTATGATGCGGCGGATTATTACGATCCGGAAGATTTTTATTACGATCACTACGACGATTTCTTTGATTATGAAGAAGCTGAAGATTACTTCTACGAACACAATTAACTAAAATCAAATAGAATCAACCTATAAAGAGTGCGTGAGAGACAAGCTCGATGACCGCACGACAACCTGCCGAAGGGTAAGGTGCCAATGCTTGAACGATGGGTTTTAAAACGCCTGTTGTTCCGACGGGCGTTTTTTTCGCTCTTTTTATAGTTGAAATAATTATTATAAAGGAGATTTTTTATGAGAACACTTGAAAAACTTTTGGAGCTTGACGGAAAAATATATATTCGTCTTGACAATTCCGAGACATCGAAACGTTTTTTGAGAAATGCGGAAAGGGAGGGATTTTTGATGTCAAACGGGGAAAGACCGACAGAAAGCAAAATATGGAATTTTTACCGTTTATGTCACGATAAAACGATTGAACCGTTTGGACACGGGTTTGCCGGTTCAATGGTAAGGCACAGTATTATTAACGGGTTGCAACCCGATTGTATTTCGGTTGATTATTCAAAATACATATCCGGAGAGAAAAGCTATATTGACGGAAAATAAGTTCAAATTTACAAGCAAAATAGTTGAAAAAAGTAAGCCTGTATGATATTATTTTAAAGAAGAGGAGGTTAGTTAACCATGATTAATGTAACTGTATGGAATGAACATGTTCAGGATAAAGAGAACGACGTTCTTGCTGTCTATCCTGACGGAATAAATGCTTGCATTGCCAATTTTCTCGGCAAAAACGAAGATATAAACGTAACCTGTGCAACACTTGATATGCCTGAGTGCGGTCTTGCGGACGAGGTACTCGAAAATACCGATGTACTCATTTGGTGGGGTCATGTTGCACACGAAAAAGTTCCGGATGAGCTTGTTGAGAAAATTCATGACAGAATTCTCAGAGGTATGGGCCTTATTGTGCTTCATTCGGGTCATTTCTCAAAGATTTTTCGTAAAACTCTCGGTACAACCTGTTCTCTTAAATGGAGAGAGGGCGACAGAGAGCGTGTTTGGAATATTGCACCCAATCATCCTATCACTCAGGGCATAGGCGAATATTTCTATCTTGAGCATGAGGAAATGTACGGTGAAAGATTTGATATTCCCGACCCTGATGAGCTTGTTCTCCTCGGCTGGTTCGGCGGCGGAGAGGTTTTTCGTTCGGGTTGTGTTTGGAACAGAGGCCTCGGTAAGGTATTCTATTTCCAGCCGGGCCATGAGACAAACCCGACATTTAAAAATTCCAATGTCCAAACTATCATTACAAATGCCGTAAGATATGTTGCTCCGCTAAATATTCGTAAAGAACCGATTGAATGTCCTTGTGCAAAGGCTCCCGAGGACGAATTGAAGAAGGCATAATATGAGCTTCGAATTTTCGTGTCCCGTATGCGGTTGCCGTCTAAAAAAAGGCGGCGGCTCATTGCGCTGCTCAAACAATCATTGCTTTGATATTGCAAAACAGGGCTATGTCAACCTCCTGCAGTCGCAAAAGTCCTCGTCGAAAAGACACGGTGACGACAAGCTTATGGTTAAGTCGCGTTCAGATTTTCTTGATAAAGGATATTACGATGCGCTTGCCGATAAGATTACAAGCATGGTAGGGGAGAATTCCTCTCCGAACAGCCGATTGATCGATCTCGGCTGCGGCGAATGCTTCTATACTTCAAGGGTTGCCAATGCTTTCCCAAGCGTTATTTACGGAGGAATAGATATTTCGAAGCAGGCACTGATTTCGGGCGGTAAACGCAATAAAAATATTTCGCTTGCCGTTGCGAGTGTGTTCAATTTACCGATCGGCGATGAATATTGCGATTTTGCACTGACGGTTTTTGCACCGCACAGTGTATCGGAAATTTATCGAATTCTTAATAAAGGCGGATATTGGCTAAGGGCCTATCCGCTTGAAAGACATTTGATGGATCTTAAAGCAATGATTTATGAAAAGCCGTATCTCAATGAGGTTGACAGAAGTATTCCTTACGGCTTTGAAGTCAAAGAACACAGCGAAATTAAAGAAAAGATCGTTGTTGACGGCAATGAAGATATCATGAATCTTTTCAGAATGACGCCATATTACTATAAAACAAGCAAGACTGATCAGGACAAGCTTAATGCGGTTGACAGACTTGAGACGGAGATAGGATTCGGAATTGACCTTTTGAAGAAAGGTTAAGGGCCATACATTGTTGAAATTTTGTATTTTTCAGCCATAATTTTACAAAAAGCTATTGTTTTTAAAAAGCAAAGATAGTATAATATTATAGGTTGTTTGTGCGATCATAAAGGCCTTGTTGCCGATTGCAAAAATTTTCAAACAAAGGAGTTTCACATGAGTTACTACATTGGTATTGACGGCGGCGGAACCAAGACCGCTTATGCGCTTTTTGATGAAAAGAAAAACATCGTTGCTATGGTTAAAGGACCGGGCAGCAACCATGAGAACATGGAAGGCAGCTTTGACGAGGCAGCCGACATCATTTGGGCAGGTATAAAAAATCTGCTTCATGAGGCAGGTATTTCGCTTCATGACGTTGATTTTACACTCATGGGTCTTGCCGGAATCGACCATCCTTTCCAGCATGATGAGATGAAAAAGCGACTTCTTGATTACGGTCTTGAAAAGTTTGAGATTTATAACGACGGTTTTATCGTTGTTAAGGCCGGTTCGACCGGAGCAGCGGCTATCGGCTATAACTGCGGCACCGGTACATGCTGTAACTCAATAGATAATGACGGCAATATGCTTCAGCTTGCCGGATTAGGCGAATTCTCCGGCGATATCGGCAACGGACATTGGATTGCCGGCGAAACTTACAGAATGGTATATGACGATGTTTATCTCGGACTGAGAAAGACAGCTGTTACAAAGATGGTATTTGATGAGTACTCGCTTTCCTCAAAGGAAGAGTTCCTCTCATTGGTTTCAAGATTTGAAGATCCGGATGCTGATAAATTTATCATGCGTTTGATAGACTTCTTCTTTGATGCGGCAAAGCTCGGCGACAAGGCTGTTCTTGATGTAATTGACAAAATGGCCTCAAGAGGAGCTGCACTCATTGCCGCACATCTTAACACAAATAATTTCACCGACGATGTTGTTGAGGTTGTTCTTTCAGGCTCGATCCATACAAAGCTTCCGTCGGAAATATACATTAAAGCACTTATGGAAAAAGCGTCGGCAGCCGGCGGAAGAAAGCTTAAGTTCATTAAGCTCACTCAGCCTCCGGTAACCGGCTGTATCAACTGGATCTTCCAGCAATATATATAACAAGAGAGGTAATTACATATGAAAGAAATCACTGTAGCTGTAATCGGTTCGGGCAGCACATATTGCCCGGAGCTTGTTGACGGATTTCTCAAGGCTTCCGATTCTCTCAAGCTTAAGAAAATATCCTTCATGGATATCAATGAGAGAAAGCGTACGATTGTAGGCAACCTTTGCGTTCGTATGCTCAAGAAGGCAGGCGTTGACTGCGAGGTTGTTATGACAGACGATCTTGACCTTGCACTTCAGGGTGCAGACTTCGTTGTTACTCAGATTCGTGTAGGTATGCTTCATGCTCGTTATCTTGATGAGAGCATTCCCAAGAAGTACAACCTTATCGGTCAGGAGACGACAGGTATCGGCGGAATGTTCAAAGCACTCAGAACAATCCCTGTAATCAAGCACATCTGCGACAGGATCGAAGCTATTTGCCCCGATGCATGGCTTATCAACTTCACCAATCCCTCGGGTATCATAACCGAGTTCGTTCTTAACAATACAAATGTTAAGAACATCGGTCTTTGCAATGTTCCTATTGACATGCTTGATGATATTAAGGAGACAACAGGTCCGGATGTTGACATTACTTATGTCGGACTCAACCACCTTAGCTGGGTAACTTCTATCAAGAAGGACGGCAAGGAACTTATCACCGACATGATCAACCAGGGCTACAAGGCTAAGGTTATGGCTAACATTCAGGACGACGGTATCGGTCTTGACTGCCTTAAGGCTGTTAACGCTATTCCGTCATCTTATCTCCAGTATTACTACTGCCGTGAGGCTAAGCTCCAGCATCAGCGTGAGGATGAAAAGACAAGAGCACAGGTTTGCATGGAGATTGAAGAGCAGCTTCTCAAGATGTATCAGGATGAGGAGCTTTGCGTAAAGCCGGCACTTCTTGACAAGAGAGGCGGTCACAAGTATTCTCTTGCAGCCCTTAAACTTATCAATTTTCTTTCCAATAACGTTCAGGATGTTCAGGTTGTTAACGTTAAGAACAACGGCACCCTTGATTTCCTTGAGGATGACGATGTTATCGAGGCTCCGTGCGTAATCGGTAAGGACGGCGCAAAGCCGATCAAGGTTACAGATTTCCACAATAAGCACATCATCAACCTTATCAGAATAGTTAAGGCTTATGAGAAATACACTGTTGAGGCTGCTACAACAGGCAACGAGACTGCAGCTATCAACGGACTTCTTATCCATCCGCTTGTAGGTGACTATGACAAGGCGGTCAAGTGCTTCAATGAGCTTAAGGAAGCTCACAAGGAGTTCCTTCCCGAGTTTTATCCCGAAAGCAAATAAATTGTAAATAATAAACTGTCGCATTAAGGTATTACAGCGATACTTAATGCGGCAGTTTTGTTTTAAAGGTGAAAAATATGTGTATAATCAAGTTTATAACATCGGTTTTTATGACAATAGTGTTGTTCTTTTCTTCGCTTTGTCCGCTTTTTGACGGTGTCAGCTCGGTGAAATATGTTGTAAACGCAGGCCGCCTCGGAGATGAAATTCCGAATATTGTCGATAATGTGAATGTGTGGGACATGGGAACACAATTCTACGACCCACAAATAAAATCCGATTATGACGTAACTGAATTTGTAAAGTATATTCAGCTGATGCAGTGTACTGGAGGCACTCCCGACAGGGATTTGTTCAAAGACCCATACGATACATCAACGTTCACGGATTATGACTTTGAGCCGCTCGTTAAGAATTGCAGAGGAATTCTTAAGCTCGGAGCAAAACCGCATCTGAAGCTCGGCGGAGTGCCGATAAAATTCACGTCTGATTTTGTTATCGGCGGCGATTTTTCAATGAATATATATCCACCCGACGATTATGAACAGTATTATACCTATATTAAAGCGATTGCACAGGCTCTTGTTGATGAATTTGGAATTGATGAAGTCAGAAGCTGGCGCTTCGGCTGTATGACAGAATATGAAAACAGCGGATGGTTTCAGGCTAAAAACGGCAAGCCGAAGGACTCAA
>CALBHM010000354.1 GCA_937892835.1 uncultured Ruminococcus sp.
GAGTTGCTTCCGGCAAGCTGACGAATGTGGAGCGTTATTCCCGCATCACAGGCAAATGCACGCCAGAATTCTTCAACAAGCTCGGTGTCAAAATCGCCGACCTTTTGAGTAGGAATTTCAAGTGCATAATAGAGACCGCCCCTGCCAGAAATATCAACAGCGGAAAGAATAAGAGATTCGTCCATAGGCAGAGCCGTATCACCGTAGCGAACTATGCCTTTCTTGTCGCCGAGAGCCTCTTTGAATGCCTTGCCGAGACTGATTCCGATATCCTCAACCGTGTGATGATAATCGACGTAAGTATCGCCGACACACTTCACCGTCAAATCGAATCTGCCGTGACGTGCAAAGAGGTTCAGCATGTGGTCAAGGAATCCGCAGCCCGTTGCAATTTCAGCCTTGCCGCTTCCGTCAAGATCAACGCTCAGCTTTATATCAGTTTCATTTGTTTTTCTGTCGATATTTCCTGTTCTCATATGAAACATCCTTTCGTTTTTTCAATACCCTTTTTTAGAATCATAAGCTCGTCCATAGCTATACAATTCTTAAAGCTGTTATCACGAACGCCGTCAACGCACTCGTTGAACTCAATCCATTTAACGCTTTCAAGCTCTTCCTTTTGAATCGCAAATTCATTCTCTTCCATGTCACGCCAAAGTAGAAAAACTCTTGAAAATTGATTGTCATGAAACGGCTTTCCCGAAAAAACATCGTCCCATTGCACATTTCTGTCGCTGCAATAAATCAGCTCATTTTCTTCTGCTGTTACCCCAAGCTCCTCTTGAAGCTCACGAACAGCGGATTTTCCGAATCCGTCGCCCGCCGGGATATGCCCTGCGCTCGATATATCATAGCACCCGGGATATGAATCCTTATTCTCGGCTCGTTTTTGCAAAAGTATTTCTACACTGCCGTTTCTTTCCCTTGCGAGCCACACATGAGATGTTCTGTGACGGATTCCCTTGGCGTGTGCAATTTTTCTTTCAACGATTTCGCCTATCGGCTCTCCGTTTTCATCAACGATATCTAAAAATTCCTGCATAGTTCAACCAACGATTTCCTTAACTGCGTCAATAAAAATTTTCATCTGCTCGGCCGTGCCGATTGTGATTCTATTATAATCGCAAATGCGTTCCTTTGTAAAGTGGCGAATGAGAATTCCTTTTTCTTTAAGCGTTAAATAAAGCTCCTCTCCGCTGACTTTATCCGACTTTGCGAAGATAAAATTCGCCGTTGACGGAAGAACGGTAAATCCAAGTTTTTCAAGCTCAGCAGTTGTCCACGTCCTGTTTTCCTGAATCCTTTTGCAATTATTCATATAGTAATCGTTTTCTTCAAGGGCCGCAATGCCTGCCGCCGCTGTCAAACGGTTTACATTGTAGGGATTAGTAGAATATTTAACCGTGTTCAGGTCGGCAATGAGCTTTGCGTTGCCGATGCCGAAGCCGAGTCTTGCCCCCGCCATTGAACGTGACTTCGAGAAAGTTCCCGTAACAAGCAGGTTATCGTATTTCTTAGTGAGCGGCACAGCACTCTGACCGCCGAAGTCGATATACGCCTCGTCGATTATAACGACGTTATCGGGATTGCTCTTTACGATTTCTTCAATCGTTTCAAGGCTGAGAGCAAGCCCCGTCGGCGCATTGGGATTGGCAATTACAACGGTTTCATTTACTGCCATATAGTCGTTCGTGTCAAGTGTGAAATCATCTTTGAGAGGGATTTCAGTATACGGAATATGATTAAGCTCGGCAAACACCGGATAAAAGCCGTATGTGATATCCGCAAAGCGAAGAGGATTTTGCTCGTCGGCAAATGCCATGAACGCAAAATTCAGTACCTCGTCCGAGCCGTTCGTCATGATTATTTCGTCATCATTTACGCCGAAAGTCTCGGCCGCCTTTTTTCTCAGGGCAACACACTCGGGATCGGAATAAAGCTGAAGCTTTCCGGCTTCCGCCTCAACCGCCTTTGCAACCGCCTGTGACGGCGGAAACGGCGATTCATTTGTGTTAAGCTTAACATATTTTTTATCCTGCGGCTGCTCGCCCGGGGTATATGGAACAAGTGAAGAATATTTTTCTGAAAAAAATCTGCTCATTATTTCTCGAAACGCACCGTTGCACTCTTGCCGTGTGCGCTCAGTCCCTCCTTGTTTGCAAAATATGATATCTTATCTGCCACCTTTTCAAGAGCGGCGGAAGAATAATATGTGAACTGCGATTTTTTAACAAAATCATCAACCGAAAGCGGAGAAGAAAATCTTGCTGTTCCGCTCGTCGGCAGAGTGTGATTCGGGCCTGCGAAATAATCGCCGAGAGCCTCGGGGCAATTCTTACCCATAAAGATTGAGCCTGCGTGCTTTATCTTATCGAGATAATCAAACGGGTTGTCAACACAAAGCTCAAGGTGCTCCGGAGCAATTTCATTTGCAATGTCTATAGCGAGAAGCAAGTTGTCCTCTGCAACAATTATTTTTCCGTTATTGTCAATCGAAGCTCTTGCGATTTCGGCACGGGGAAGAAGCGGAATCTGCGCTTCAAGCTCATCGCTTACAGCCTGTGCAAAAGCTTTGTCATCCGTTACAAGCACCGCACTCGCCATTTTATCGTGCTCGGCCTGAGAGAGAAGATCTGCGGCGACGAATTTCGGGTTGCATGTTGCGTCGGCAACAACAAGAATTTCGCTCGGGCCGGCAATCATGTCTATCGAAACCTTGCCGAAAACCTGCTTCTTCGCTTCGGCAACAAAAGCATTACCGGGTCCGACGATTTTATCAACCTTGGGCACGCTTTGTGTTCCGTAAGCCAGTGCCGCAACCGCCTGCGCTCCGCCGACCTTAAAGATTCGGTCAACACCTGCGATTGATGCGGCGGCAAGAATAACGGGATTAACCTTACCGTCCTGTTTCGGCGGAGTTACCATTACAATTTCGGGGCAGCCTGCAATCTTTGCCGGGATACTGTCCATCAAAACCGTTGACGGATAAGCCGCCGTGCCGCCGGGAACATAAAGTCCGACCTTTTCAATCGGCATAACCTTTTGGCCGATAACAACGCCGTCCTTGTCATTGATTACAAAGCTTGTGCGCACCTGCTTCTCATGAAAGGCACGAATATTCTGTGCAGCCTCTGTCATTATGGAAATAAATTCGGGATCGACAATGCTCAATGCCTCGTCAATTTCTTCTTTTGTGACCTCAAGGCTTGTAAGCTCGGCCTTGTCAAACTTCTTTGAATAAGCAAAAAGAGCCTTATCTCCGTTTTTTCTGACGTCGGCAATTATATCGGCGACAATATCCTCGACATTTGCCGATATATTTTCTCTCGCAAAAATTTCACTGTTCGGCACTTCGCCGTAATTATATATTTTAATCATTTTCTATCTGCTCCTTTATACTTGAAACAATCTTTTCAATCTGCTCACGTTTAAAATTATACGCCGACTTGTTTGCAATCAGCCTTGCGCTTATCGGTAGAAACTTTGTTTTCACTTCAAGATTATTTTCACGAAGCGTTGTTCCTGTTTCAACAATATCGACAATCACATCGGAAAGGCCGAGAATCGGTGCAATTTCGATTGAGCCGTTTAGCTTGATAATATCAATATCTCTGCCGATGCTGTCATAATAATTCGACGCAATATTCGTGAACTTCGTCGCCACCCTCAGCGTGCGTGTGCCGTCATCATTGAAATCCTTCGGCCCTGCAACCGCCATATGACATTTTCCTATGTCAAGATCGAGCAGTTCATAAACGTTCGGTTCATACTCAAGCAGAATATCCTTGCCGGCGACGCCGATATCCGCCGCTCCCCTCTCGACATAAATCGAAACATCGGAGGGCTTGACCCAGAAATATCTTACCTGCTTTTCTTCGTTTTCAAAAATCAGCTTCCTGTTATTTTCCTTTATTGAGGGACACTCAAAGCCCGCAGCCTCAAACATTGCATAAACCTTTTCTCCGAGCCGTCCTTTCGGCAGTGCCACGTTAAGCATTTGAATCCCTCCTTAAATCAACAATTTCTTTATATCTGAGCTTTTCCGGAACAGTCTTTTGCGCACTTACCGTTTTGCCCGATTTTATCAGCCCATTCACCTTGTCGGCAACGGTTTTGCTGCCCGTTTTGCCGTCGTAAACGAGAAGCACATCAACGTCATAGTCGGGAGCTTCCGTTCTGAGCTGTTCAAG
>CALBHM010000355.1 GCA_937892835.1 uncultured Ruminococcus sp.
TTTATTAAAATCAGACTCAACCTTTTCCACCTCATCAGTCGCTATGCGACAGCTTCCCCTCAAGGGGAAGCCTTGATTAATTTCTTCTGACCTTGGGTCGATGTGGTCATCGACCCCTACGAAATGTGCTTTTTCAGAAACATTACATCGGACATCTTATCCACATATATGCGAGGACGGCTGTTCCGATAACTATAAATGCCGTTACGCCGATGAACAGTACCCACTCTTGACATTTAATTCCTAAAATCAACGCCGAAAAGTCCGTTATAAACAGAAACAAATATATTATTGCAAGAATACCTGTGAATGACATTACGTTTTCGCCCTCAGTTCAAATGCTGTTTTGCGCTCGGAATCGAAATAAAAGAGCGTATAGCATCTGAAATTGTCTATGTTGAATGTGTAAAAATAATCATCCGTGTCAACCATGCTTTTATTGAAGGAATAGACCTTTTTTATGTCGTCACCTAACAGAAAATCGTCGTATGTTACCTCAATGCCGTTCTCAAATTCGTCAACATACTTGTTTATTTCTTCAATATCTTTCTCGGTAACCCTTTTGAAATATTCCGATTTATCGAATTCGGCAGGGGAGAGATCCTCGTCAAAATAATATTCAATATATTCATAACCGTCCATTGCACCGAAAAAGTACACTTCATGGTCATTATATTTCGGCATGGATTTCTCAACATGGCTTTGAACCGTGTCGGGTTCTTTGCCCAAAAGGGTGTAAACGGTGGCTGTTCCTGCAAATCCAAAGATAATAAACCCGAGGATTGAGAAAAATACGACAGATACAATGCTGACGACAGCAATGGTGATTTTGACGGACTTCGGCATAGAATCATTCCTTTCTGTATTCGAGAATATCGCCCGGCTCGCAGTCGAGAGCCTCGCAGATTTTGTCAAGGGTCTGAATTTTAATAGCTTTTGCTTTTCCGTTTTTGAGAATCGAAATGTTTGCCATTGTTATGCCGACACGCTCCGAAAGCTCAGTAACGCTCATTTTTCTCTTGGCAAGCATAACGTCGATGTTAACTATAATCATGGTGTCACCTCATATCGTAAGCTCGTTTTCTTCCTGCAATTCGGCGGCGTTGCGAATGAGCTGTGAAAGCCCCATTGCCGCAATAAAAATCGCAATGCCGATGAGAACGATTATGCATGAGAAAAGAAGAACGGACGGGTGGCTGATGTTGAGCAGTAAATATACTATGTTGCCGACGAGCACAAGTGCAGCGTCGCAAATCGAGCTGATCGCTATGTTCTTGAGATTTTTTGAATTGTCGAGACAAAAAGCCTTGTTTTTGCCGATGTTCGTCGCTGTTTTCCATGAATAGATGAGTGCCGGAATCATCGGAATTGCCGTCGACCAAAGGAATGCCATCCATGGGATTCTGAGCGTGTCGATGTTGTCGGCATCAGAAATAATGAGCATGAGCGAAATTATGCTCTGAATCGCAAAGGCGCAAAGACCCATTGCGATGATGATAAATTTAAGACTGCCTGCAATCGTTTTGAGAGAAATTTTCTTTGACATAATTTACCTCCAAATGTTTTGTTGAGTGCATTATAACATCAGTATATGCAAATGTCAATAGAAATTTATTGTAAAACAATAAATATTTTTTGAAATACAGGAGAAACAACCTACTGCAATGTTTAATAAAGCGACATTCCGTAGGGGTCGATGCACGTCCTCTAAAGTTAGCAGAAAAAAAGCGGACGACCAATGGTCGCCCCTACGAAAAGACGGAAATTTTTATCTAAAAATTAACTTTTGCCACCTCATTTACATTTTATTTTGAATTATTTAATCTTTATCCCTACCGGCTCTCCGAGCCACCGTCTCGCTGCGGCTTGGTCACGCCACGGCTCTGACAGTCCACCGGACTGTCATTCACTACCGTGTCGCCGCTTTGCTACCTTAAATCATTTAAGGGGAGGCTGAATAAAACGTAAATCACTTGATTTCAAGTGAGCAGAAACTAGACATGCCTCCCCTTATGGTAAGGGGAGGTGTCGTCCTTGACGACGGAGGGGATAAAGAAAATGCGCATCAAAGAAGAATTTCAACGTGCGATGGTCGCTTCCACGAACAATATTGAATTTTTGCCAAACGTTTTTACACCTATATAAAAAAAGAGTCGTGCACCGTAACGATGCATCGACTCGATATAAGATCCATATTAATATGAATTTGAAAACGGTGTGAACAGCTTGCCGTACTTGAATTCGACCGGCTCACGGAACTGTGACGAGCGGTAGACACTCAGTACCATGCCTATCGCAATATAAATACATAGGTTGGACGAGCCGCCGGCGCTCATGAACGGGAGCGTGATTCCGACAACGGGGAGAAGCTTGAGCACCATGCCGACGTTGACGACAACCTGAGTGATTATCATGACTGCAACGGCACTGCAAATGAGCTTACCTGTGACCGAAATTGCCTTTTTGCCGACAACAAGGATTTTTATCGCAATCGCAAGCAAAAGACCGAGAACGACAATACAGCCGATAAATCCAAGCTCCTCGCCGACAACGGTAAAAATCATGTCGTTTTCGCTCTCGGGAACAAGTCCGTTCTGCGTGTATGTTCCGTTGAAAAGTCCTGTGCCGAATATTCCGCCGGAGCTGACGGCATTCATTCCTCGCTCCTGCTGGAAAATGACCTCGTTATATGTCGCCTCTGTTAGGCTCTTCGGAGAGTAAATTGCCATAAATCTCTGCTTTTGGAAGTCCGAAAGAACCTCAAACCATGCAATCGGAGCAAGCAGGGCAACCGCACCAATGCCGAAAAGGAAGTAACGAAGCTGCAAGCCGGCCATGAAAAGCATTCCGATTGTGATGAACATGAAAACAAGTGCCGAGCCCATGTCACCCGTGAGAACAACAAGGCCGACGGCGATCATGGCATGAATAGCAAGTAAAATAACGTTTTTGAGCTTGTTTATCTCACTGCCAACGGTTTCAAGATGAACCGAAAACGTGATTATGAATCCGATTTTCAGAAGCTCTGACGGCTGGAAATAAAAGCTACCGAGCTTAATCCATGAAATAGCGTCGTCACGACCCTCGGGCGAGCTTCCTATTACAAAAAGCGAAAGCATCAATCCCAAACAGACTATTGCGATTATCGGCCACAGCCTTGCGACCGCTTCATAATCAAAATATGATATAACAAGGGAAACGCATATACCCATTACGACGGCGAGAAACATTGTT
>CALBHM010000356.1 GCA_937892835.1 uncultured Ruminococcus sp.
TTCAAAATATCCGCAGTCAACAACATACGGATCATCGGGTGCCTGGGACTTTGAAAGTCCGTTTGTGCCCGAAATATCAAAGGTTTCCGCACTCTGGCAGTCTACATAAAGGTAGACATTCTGTGATTCGGGAATCTCATATTTGCGAACGATCGAACCGCTCTCGTTTACAGCGTCCTTATAATAAGTGAAGTTTTCCGAGAGTAATGTATCGTCGTCTCTTATATTGTCGGTTCTGTAGGTCGTTGCCGGAATTTTTGTGAAAACATCACCGACATCGGTTGCTCTTGTCCAGTAATCATTTTGAATTTCAAACGGATTTGAACCTGACGGGCTCCACTTTTCAACCTCTTCGCTTACACAATATGCAAGCGGAAGATAATAGTTGTTTCTGTAAGCGACAAATCTGTCATTTTCCGCAACCTTTTCAAAAAGCTGCTCGTTCATCATCGAATCGTCATTGTTTACGAGATATTTCAGCGACATCATAGCATTGTAAACCGGTGTTTGCGGAGCGTAAATATAGCTGTTGATGTAGTTGCTGTTCAGGCCGAGATTGTGCTGAAGATTAGCGGATTTTTCATATGCCATTGAGGAGAAAACGGAAACGCCGTTATAATTGAACCATGAAGCGTCCATAAGCGTGTTTATGTCCGTAAGTTCCATTCTGTATTTATCCGTACCCTCTACGGTATCAAGCTTTTCCTTAAGCTCTCTGAACTCAGTATAGCCGTTGACAAAGTTCGGCTTTTGCTGGCTCATAACGAAATGGCTTGTATCGCTTATAGCTACCTCGGCAAAGACACAGCACATAAGCAGAAGCGATACGGCCGACTGAGCAAAGTTTTTCTTCTTCATCAGTCCGAGAACAACTGTATAAACCGCAACAAAGGCGATGCTGAGATATATTGAGGTCTCGGTAACATTCTTTGAGCCGAGTCTTTGAACAAGAACGGCAAAGAGTATCGTTGCAACGCCCGAACCGAGCAACGCTTTCGTTGAGAACGATTTGATATTGATAAGTGCCTTGTAGGCGATCGAGATAAGAACAAATGAATAAATAAATGAGAATCTGAACGGAAGGTCGTTCGGGAAATGGAAAGCATGAACAATATAATTGAGATAATTAAGGTTAAATCCGAGGAAGAAAACGGCGAGCAAAATGATATGCGCCGCACGTTCCTTGGCCTTAATCTTATCGCAGAAAATATAGAGCGGAACGAGCATAACGGTGATGATTCCACAATAAACATTGGGAAGGACATCCTCTCCGCTGCTTCTGATTGTCGGTTCGAGAGATGTGAGATGATTTGCAAGGAAATCAAAAATATTGTTATAGAACTGATAATCGCTCGGGAATGTGCCCGACGTTGCGGAGCAAGCCTTGAGGCAGAAATATGTCGGCAGAAGTGCAACCGCAGCAAGTCCGACTGCCACAAAAGAGCCGAGGGTAAAGAGCAAGCCCGAGGTTACAAATCGGCTGTAGAAAACATTATCAATTTTTCTGTTATATATTTCGCCGTCCTCGTCAACGTAAATTGGTTTGGTCGGAAGAATTTCCTTAATTGAGTAATTCGAGAAGAAGTAAACAAGGAAGTAGAGTACTGCGAAAATACAAATCATGTATGACATGTAATAGTTCGAGAAAAACGAAATCGCAAGCGTGACGATATAGAAAGTTGCCTTTTGCTTGTTAATTATGCGCTCGATTCCGAGAACAACAAGCGGAAGCAGATACATTGCGTCAATCCACATTATGTTCCAATAATATGCGATGAAAAATCCGCAGAAAGCATAAAGAATGCCAAACGCCGAGATTGTGAAATCGTTCTTTCCATTTGACTTTTTGAGATAGTAAGCCATTGCCGCCGCAGCAAGGGCATTCTTGAGAAATACCATTGCGCCGATTGCTTCGGGAACGTTTTCGTGGCCGAAGAGCAGAACTATTAAGCCGCCTATCGGGCTGGAGAGGTAGTTGAAATAGTTGCCGAGGAAAGCTCCGCCGCCTCCGGAGTTCCACGAATAAAGCATGCTCTTAAGCTGGGTTATTCTGTCATAAAGCTCGGCGAAAAGCGGACCGTACTGATGGTAAAGATCCATTCTCAGAACAGTCTTGTTCCCGAACGGGATAATATCAAAGCAATAATAAACCAGCAGCATAAGGACTGCGCTGCAAACGAACGCAAGTATTATATAAATATTGCGGTCAAGAAATTTTGCAAGCTTTGAATCGGGATGCTTCTTTAAAAAGCTCTTTTTTGTTTTCAACGAACTCATTCCTCTCTATTATGCAAAAATGGGGTACACTTTTCAAATTAATTTACCTTTATATATTACCACACAACAGACTATCTTTCAATAAGCACCGCTGAAAATTCACACTTATTTTAAAACTTATCTGTTCTATTTCAGGACAAGAAGTCATAAGAAATAAATGGTGATAAAAATGAGGCACGATAAAAAAGAAAAGCTTAATGTACTTTTAAAATATCTTCCCCCGATTTTTGCTTCTCTTGCCGAAAAAGACACGGATTCTCTCTGCGAAATAAGGTTGAGAGCCGATAGGCCGGCTGTACTTGTCTATTCCGACCGAATGGATTTTATAACCAAAACAGGACGGCTCACCAATTTTTATTCAAATGACCTTTTCATGCCGACACGGCCTGAAACAGAAGAAATTTTTGTTCGGCTTTGCGGCTATTCCGTTCACAGCCTGACCGATAACATTGCCGACGGATTTATACCTCTTGACGGCGGAATCAGAATCGGCGTTTACGGAACTGCGGTTGTCCGTGACGGTAAAATCACCTCTGTTCGCAACGTTGAGGGGCTTAATATCCGGATTCCGGCCGAGTATCATGGCTGTGCATTGCCGATTTATAACCGGCTTTTTCATGGTAGAACGCCGAATACGGTCATATGCGGCGCACCGATGTCGGGAAAGACTACCGTTTTGCGTGACCTTTGCCGTCTTATCTCTGATGAAGAACGCAAAAAAATTGTTGTGATTGATGAGCGATGCGAAATGAGCGGCTATGACCTTGGCATAAACACGGATGTTTTGAAAAATTATCCTAAAGCGCAGGGCATAAGTATCGCCGTCCGCACACTCTCGCCCGATGTTGTTATCTGCGACGAGATCGGTTCGCTTAATGAGGCTGAGGAGCTTTGCTCGCTCGTCAACTGCGGCGTTAAATTCATTGTTACAATGCACTGCTCGGAGCTTTATGAGTTAAGGCGCAGACCTCAGTTTACTCTGCTCAACGAAGCGGGAGCAGCCGAAGCCTGTGTTTTTCTCAGTGAAAAAGACTTTACGGTCAAAAAAATGTTGATGAACCGAAGCTGAAAGGGAAAACGATGAAAATATTATCACTTATTACAATGGGACTTGCCTGTGCCATGATTGGGCGATACGTAGCATACAGATTGAGCCGACGGGTTCGCATACTCGAAAAAATTGCACTTATGTTCGAGATAGCGGAAAATGAAATTCGATTTCTCAATCGTCCGACATTTGAACTGATTGAATTGCTCAGCAAAAAGGATGAGCTGGCCGAGCTTGTGTTTTTAAAAAAATGCCTTGATCACGCAAATGACGGCAGAGACATTAACGACGCATGGGTACAAGCGATTCATGAATCGGAAAATATTGACGGAGAGGACGCCTGTATTCTCTATTCGTTCGGCGAAAGCTTGGGGCGAAGCGATGCCGACGGTCAGATTGCAAGCTGTCGATATCACGAAAAGCTAACAGAGGAACGGCTCGCAGAAGCCCGTGAAAAACGCAAGCATTATGCTTCGCTTGCCTGCGGACTGGGAATGCTCTCCGGCATCGGAGTTTTTATAATATTATTTTAGGAGCGAAATATGGAACTGGTAATCAAAATTGCGGCGATCGGAATTATTGTAGCCGTGCTTCAGCAAATTCTCAGCCGTTCGGGTCGTGACGAATATGCAATGCTCGTTGTACTCGCAGGCTTAATTGCCGTCGTTGCAATGCTGATTCCCGAGCTTAAGGAGCTTTATTCCTCGGCAACCTCCGTTATGGGCTTTTGATATGGAAGTTGTTAAGTTTGCACTGGTCGGCATAATATGCGCCGTACTCGTTGTGGTCGTCCGGCAGCAGAGGCCCGAGCTTGCGGTTATTGTTCAGCTCGCCGGTATAATTGTTCTTGCGATTCTTTCAATAGAATATATGAAAAATATTTTCGCTGAAACGGACGGGCTGTTCTCGGAGGTTGAATTCCTGAATGACGGTTATCTTGAACTGCTCGTCAAGATCCTCGGTATTGCCGTCGTGACAAAAATCGGTTCGGATATCTGCAAGGACAGTGCCAATTCTGCGTTGGCAACAGTCGTTGAGCTTGTCGGCAAGGCTGTCATTCTTGCCATGTGCCTTTCGCTGATAAAAACGCTCGCAGAAATTTCAAAGGGGCTGCTTAAATAAAATGAAGATTAAAAAAATATTGGGAATAATTATATTTTTTATCGTTACTATATTTTTGTTTTCTGTTTCGTCATATGCCAAAAGCTATGCCGACGATGTGAGAGAAATATATGATTCTCTTGATTCCGAAACTCAGGAGCTTTTGAAAGATATCGGTGCAGATACAGCCGATTTCGATTCCATGTTCGGGGTTACTCCGAAAAAAATTTGGACACTGACAAAGAAGCTTGTTACCGGAAATATTGAAGCACCGACACGTTCCGCCGTTCGCCTCGTCGCTGTAATAATCTTAATTGCAATCTTTGAATGTTTTGCTCCTGAGGACACAAGAATTAAAACTATAGTCGGCATTGTCGGAACCCTGATTTGTGTGATATCGGTGATTTCACCGCTTTCGACCGCAATCAGCTCCGCCGTTTCATCAATAACGGTCGGCGAAAAGCTGATGCTTGCTCTGATTCCAGTGCTCGCTGCCGTTGTTACCGTTACAGGTAATCCGACGCTTGCCGCAAGCTTCCAGTCGATAGCCTTCGCCGGGGCGCAAATCATCTCGGGAATTTCCAACGGCTACATTGTTCCTATTGTAGGTGCAGTTATGGCTCTTGACGTAACGGGTTCGATTATGCCGTCGTTTAAACTCGGCGGGATAACCTCATTAATAAAGAAAACCGTAACCACCGTGCTGACCTTTGTTTCGACGCTTTTTGTGTCTTTCCTCGGTATCAAGGGAGCTCTCGCCAATGCCGCAGATACAGTTGCTTCAAAGGGAATAAAGCTCGTCATAAGCTCGGCCGTTCCCATTGTAGGCGGTGCGCTGAGCGAAGCGTATTCGGGAATAATCGGAAGCCTTGTGCTCGTCAAAAGCACGATCGGAATTTTCGGAATAGCCGCTGTTGCGCTGATTAATTTGCCGTCATGCTTACAGCTTCTTTTTTGGATTTTTGCACTGAGACTTTCTGCGGCAATCGGAGAACTTTTCAATCAGCAAAATATCGCCGAGCTTCTGCGTGCGCTTGCGTCGTCGCTCACGCTTTTGAATGTGGTTTTGCTTTTTAATGCGGTGCTTTTTATTATTTCAACGGCACTTATTCTTGTAATAAAGGCGGGATAAAATGAACGAGATAAAGCAATGGACATTCGGAATAACGATTTCCGCAATCGTCGGGGCTGTTATTCTTTTTCTCGCTCCCGAGGGAGCGACGGAAAAGCTTGTTCGTGCGGCGGTTTCTCTTTTTCTTATGTGTGCAATCCTCAGTCCGTTCCTTTCAAACGCCGACCCGATGAAAATTCTCAACGGTATTGAATTGCCGGAGACTCAATCTGTTCCGTCTGCAAACGATGAAGCGGCCGAGCATTTGCAAAACGAAATTAAAGAAAAAATTTCCGACATTCTTGAAGAATGCGGAATAAAAAATGCGGACATACGCATAAGTATCAATATAGAGAACGGCAATGAAATGAAGATTGAAAGCGTGCAAATTTTTGCAGAAAAAAGTTATGAAAATCAATTTGAAATTGCCGAAAAAAATTTAAAAAATCAGTTGGGAATTGAAACGAAAATCGGGGTGAAAAAATGAAAAAAGCCGTTGAAAAAATTCTCGAAAAAATTAAACATGATAAAAAAATCGCAGCGATAGTTTGTGTCGGTTTGGCTGGAATAATCTTGCTGACTTTGTCCGAGATTATGCCAACAAAAAACGATACAAATGAAAAAAGCCACAAAGAACCGGCAACAGATATCCGTGACAGCTATGAGGAGGATATTGAGAAGCGATTGACCTCTATCGTCTCGGCAATCAACGGTGCAGGCCGCACCGAGGTCATGGTTACGCTCGCTTCGGGCGACGAAAACGTGTACGCCGTCAAGGAAAAAATCAACGACGGGTCAAAGGAACGTGAATATATAGTAATTGATTCCGACAACAACGAATCGGGACTTCTTCTAAAGGTTATTGAGCCTGAAATCCGGGGCGTTGCAATAGTCTGTGAGGGTGCAGACTCCGCAAATGTCAGGCAGGAAATTGTTTCAACGGTTTCCGCCGTTCTGGGAATCAGCACAAATCGGATAAGCATTGCAAAAATTAAACCGACATCGGAATAACATATCGGAGGTTAGTGATGAACATGATAATCAAAAAGAAGCAATTAGTTTCAGTCGCACTTGTGCTGACGCTCTCGGCAGCAGTTTTTGTGAACTGGTATTTTGCACGTCCGGGAGTTAAATCGACAATCGACACAAGCAAAACAACCGCCAACCGTCAGGTGGAAAACCTCGGCGATGCACAATATGTTTCAGCAACGACAGCGGCGTCGGAAACTATGGCAGACTTTAAAGTGAAGCGTGAAGCGGCACACGATGAGGCGAAGGAAACTCTTAATGCTGTTATAAAAGATGCAAAGTCCGAGTCGGAGGCGGCGGAAGAAGCTGCTGAGGCTTTAGCGGAGCTTTCAAAGGCAATCAAAAGCGAAGCCGATCTCGAAAATCTTATCACGGCGAAGATTTCAAACGAGTGCCTTGTTATAATCGACGGAGATGTTTGTCAGGTGATTGTCGGCAAAGGTGTTCTGACCGATAATGTTTCGCTGCAAATCAAAGATCTTGTAATCAATCAGGCAAAAATCCCGGCAAAAAATATAACAATAGTTGAGCTGAAAAAATAGTTATATGAAAGCAACAACCTCCCCTAAAAAAGAGGAGGTTGTATTTTTATTCCGTTTGATCGTTTCTGATTGGTTTAATTATTCTCTTATACAGTACAACGAAGCAGGTGATCGACACGACGGATGCAGCGAAGTCGGCGATTGAATATGACCACCAAACGAGGTTGTCGTTGCCGATTGAAAGGCCGTATCTCGCAAGCACATAAGCAACGGGAATGAGCACGACAAGCTGACGGATAAACGAGCTTATCATTGAAAAAATGCTCTTTCCGAATGACTGGAATACGCCGCTGAGGGCTATATTTGCTCCCGCAAAAAGGAAGCTAACGCTGATTATTTTCAGCGCCGGAATACCGATTCTGAGCATTTCCGGGGTTGCCGAGAAAAATCCGAGCAAAACCTTTGGCAATGCAAAGAAAAGAATTGCGCCGATAATGCTGAACGCCTCTGCATACACGACCGAAAGCTTGATAGTCTTTATCATACGGTGTTTCTTCATTGCGCCGTAGTTGTAGGCGATTATCGGTATAACGCCGTTGTTGAGGCCGAATATCGGCATACAAATGAAGCTGTTGAGCTTGAAAAATGCGCCAAAAACGTTGACCGAAAGCTCCTTGCCGAGCGTATATGCAATGAGAATTTTGTTCATGAAATATGTCATGACGGAGCCGATTGCAACCATGAGAATCGACGGAACGCCGATTTTGTAAATCTCACCGATGAAGCGTCCACTCGGTTTAAACTTCTTGAAATCAAGGTGAAGATCGGGGTTCTTGCGGCGGTTGAAATAAACGGCAAGTATAAAAGCAATAATTTGTCCGATAACCGTTGCGATTGCTGCACCTCGAACACCCATTTTGAATACGAAAATGAATACCGGGTCAAGAATGATGTTGATAATTGCACCGACACCTTGAGTTATCATCGTGTAAAAGGTTCTGCCCGTTGACTGTAAAAGTCGCTCGTACATAATCTCGAAGAAAATGCCGAAGCTTGCGCCGCAGCAAACCTGAAGATACTTTGTGCCTTCGTCGATGATATACTGTACGGAAGTCTGAGAGCTGATGAAAAGTCTTGAGCCGAACACACCGAAAAGGAAAAATGCTATTGAGCTGAGCAGGGCAAGAAAAACGCCGTTCTCGGCAATTTTATTCGCACGCTCACCGTTCTTTTCGCCGAGCGCACGAGAGATGAGCGCATTAACGCCGACAGCCGTACCTGTTGCGAAGCCTATCATGAGGTTCTGCGCAGGGAATGAAAGTGAAACTGCCGTGAGTGACTCTTGGTTGACCATGGCGACGAAAACCGAGTCAACAATGTTATACAACGCCTGAACGAGCATAGAAATTATCATCGGCAGCGACATGTTGATAATAAGTTTGTTTACGGGCATAACGCCCATTTTGTTTTCTTCCAAAACGTCCTCTCCTTTCGTTTGCATGCTATTATAACATATTATGAAGCGATTTGCTATACAAAGTTCACAAATAGTAATACATATATTTTGTGCAGAATTGCAAGATATAATGTGGTGAATGTATAAAAACAGCCGCAGTGGAATAAAACACCGTGGCTGTCATTTGTTATAATAATAAGTTACTCTGCAATAACTTCTTTGAGTACCTGAATTGCCTTTTTCAGGTCGTCCCAATCAATGTTGAGAGAGGGGAGGAGTCTTACCTTTGTTTTAGCTGTCAGGACAAGTACTCCCTTTTCAATGCACGCATTGGCAACTTCCTTGGCCGGCTTTTCTGTCTCAACGCCGATCATAAGTCCAAGACCGCTGACGGATTTAACGCCCTTTGCGCCCTCAAGCTCAGAGAAGATGTAAGCCGATTTTTCTTTAACCTCACTGAGAAGCTTATCGTCGATTCTCTTGATGATGTTGCATGCACCGGCACAGCTTACGGGGTTGCCGCCGAAGGTCGAACCGTGCGAACCGAAGGTGAGAACGTTCTCAACCTTTTCGCCGAGCATTGTTGCACCGATCGGAAGTCCGCCGCCGAGACCCTTTGCCGTTGTAACAACGTCGGGCTGAATTCCGTAGTGCATATAAGCGTAAAGCTCGCCCGTTCTGCCGTTACCTGTCTGAACCTCGTCGATGATGAGAAGCATGTCCTTCTCATTGACAAGCTCTGCAACTGACTTAACGAAATCCTCGTCAAGCTTGCAAACACCGCCCTCGCCCTGAACAAGCTCCATCATAACTGCGATGCACTTGTCCGTATCAACGAATTTCTTTACATCGTCAAAATTATTGGCTTCGGCATAAACAAATCCCTCGGGGAACGGTCCGAAATCCGTATGGAAAACGTCCTGACCCGTTGCCTTGAGCGTTGCAATCGTTCTGCCGTGAAAGCTGTTCTTAAGGGTGATTATTGTCGAATGGCTCTCGTCACCGTACTTGTCAAAAGCGTACTTCCTTGCAACCTTGATTGCACACTCGTTAGCCTCAGCACCGCTGTTTGAGAAGAAAACCTTTTTCATTCCGGTTCTCTGGCAGAGAAGCTCGGCAAGAGTTGAACAAGGCTCGGAATAGTAGAGGTTTGAGGTGTGGGGGAGAACGGAAAGCTGATGTGTAACCGCTTTCTGCCATTCATCGTCGGCAACACCGAAAATGTTTACGGCAATTCCGCTGCCGAGGTCGATATATTCTTTACCGTTGCTGTCCTTGAGGATTGCACCCTTGCCGCTGACAAGCTCAATGGGGAATCTTGCATAGGTGTTCGCAACGAACTGCTTATCATTTGATGTTATGCTCATTTTTGTCAGACCTTTCTTATTTATCACCCTTGACAAACATCGTTCCGATGCCCTCGTCGGTGAGAACTTCTATTATAATTGAATGGGGAATTCGTCCGTCGATAACAAAGACCTTGCGAACACCGAGATTAATGGCGTCAACACAGCACTGCACCTTGGGAATCATACCGCCGGAGATTATTCCTTCGTCCATGAGCTTCGGAGCGTCCTCAACAAAAATCTTTGAAATAAGAGTTGTCGGGTCGTCCTTATCCCTGAGAATTCCGGCAATATCTGTCATGGAAATAAGACTCTCTGCCTTAAGTCTACCTGCAATTCCTGCTGCAACCGTGTCGGCATTGATGTTGTATGTGTTGCCCTCGTCATCAAATCCGACGGTCGAAACAACGGGAATATATCCCATTTCAATAACGTCAAGAATCGGCTGAACATTGATTTCGGTAATTTCACCGACGTAGCCAAGTTCGACGGCTTTCGGCTTTGCCTTGATCATTCCGCCGTCCGAGCCGCTCAGACCGATTGCCTTTCCGCCTCTTGAACAGAGCAGATTGACAAGACTTTTGTTTATCTTGCCGGCAAGAACCATCTGAACAACATCTGCCGTTTCCTTGTCCGTAACACGCAGACCGTTGACGAATTCGCTCTTTTTGCCGATTTTGTTCAGCATGCCTGTGATCTCCGGACCGCCGCCGTGAACAAGCACGACCTTGATTCCGATTGTCGAGAGCAAGATAATATCGCTCATTACGGATTCCTTGAGTTCCTCGCTGATCATGGCATTTCCGCCGTACTTCACGACAAGAATTTTTCCGTTATATTTTTGAATATAGGGGAGAGCACGGGTAAGAATTCCGGCTTTTTCTTCCATTGATATATGCATTTGTATTATTCACCTCAGGTTCTGTAGTCGCCGTTGATTTTTACATATTCATATGTGAGGTCACAGCCCCATGCTGTTGCATCAAAGCCGCCGTCGTTGAGGTCAACAAGAATTTCAATTTCTTTTTCGAGAAGGATTTCCTTTGCTTTTTCCTCAGAAAAATCAACACCGGCACCGTTGTGGCAAACGGCGATTGTTCCCTTGACGGACTTGAAGCTGACGTCAATCTTATTGATATCAACATCCGCTCCGCTGTAGCCGATTGCGCAAAGCACACGACCCCAGTTGGCATCTGCGCCGAACATTGCCGCCTTGGTAAGCGATGAGCAGATAACAGACTTTGCAACTTTCTTTGCAATTTCGTCTGTCTTGCCGCCTGTTACCTTACATTCGAGCAGCTTCGTTGCGCCCTCGCCGTCGCCTGCGATTTTTCTTGAAAGATAAACGCTGACCTTGTGGAGAGCCTCGCAGAATTTATCGTAAGCCTCGCCCTCGCTGTCAATGAGCTTGTTGCCTGCCATTCCGTTGGCAAGAACAGCGAATGTATCATTGGTCGATGTATCGCCGTCAACGCTTATCATGTTAAATGATGTCTTAACATCCTCGCTGACCGCCTTTTGAAGCATTTCGCTTGTGATTGCAACGTCAGAAGTGACGAAAACAAGCATCGTCGCCATGTTCGGGTGAATCATTCCGCTGCCCTTAGCAATTCCGCCGATTCTGCACTCAACGCCGTCAATGTCAAAGCTGACTGCAATTTCCTTTTTCTTCGTATCGGTCGTCATGATGCCCTCTGCGGCAAGACCGCTGTTGTCGTAGTCAAGTCCTGCAACCAGCTCAGCCATGCCGTTGGCAATCGGAGTGAGGTTGAGCGGCATACCGATAACGCCTGTTGAACCGACGATAACGTCGTCCTTGTTTATGCCGAGTGCGTCCTCGACGAGCTGACCCATGGCCTCCGCCTTTTCAATTCCGTCGGCGTTGCATGTGTTCGCAATACCGCTGTTGCAGATTATAGCCTGGGCATGTCCGTCGGCAAGGTGCTTCTGATTGACAAAAATCGGAGCACCCTTGACAAGATTGGTTGTATAAACAGCCGCCGCCGTAGCCTTTACGTCGCTGACAATGAGCGAAAGGTCACGCTTTGACTTGTTCTTTCTGATTCCGCAGTGGATTCCGTTGGCTTTGAAGCCCTTTGCGGCGCAAATGCCGCCTTCAATAGTTTTCATCATTTTATACCTCGAGTCCTGTTTTTTCGTCTGTTCCGAGAAGAATGTTCATGTTCTGTATAGCTGCTCCGGAAGCACCCTTGCCGAGATTGTCGTATCTCGACATCAAAAGGATTCTGTCCTCGTTGCCCTCAACAAAGATTTCCATTGAGTCGTTGAACGAGAGCTTGTTGGAGCAAATGAAACCGTTCTCACCGATTTCGTCTTTATATTTTACAATATCCGAATGATATTTGTTTGCGTAAATTTTCTTGATGTCCTCAATCGTAACGCCGTTGAGCTGTTCCTTGAAAAGGGGAACGGTTACGAGCATGCCGCTGTAATAGTCGGCAACGATCGGGCAGAAAGCAGGGAAAGCGTTGATTCCCGTGATCGCCTTCATTTCTTTAAGATGCTTGTGATTCTGCGTCAAGCCGTACTGCCTCGGCGATTCAAGCGCAACATCGGGTTCTGCATCCTCGTATTCGGCAATCATTTTTTTGCCGCCGCCGCTGTAGCCTGTCAGCGAATGGCAGGTCAGAAGCGTATCGGGAGAAATTGCACCGGCCTCGACCAGGGGATAGACAAGTGAAATAAAACCGCTTGCATGACAGCCGGGAACGGCAATTCGGTTGGAATTCTTTATTTTTTCTCTGTGCGCCGGAGAAAGCTCGGGAAAGCCGTATGCCCAGTCGGGATTGGTTCTGTGAGCCGTCGAGGTGTCGAGAATCTTAACATTTTCGTTCTCAATCAGTCCGACGGATTCGATCGCCGCCGCATCGGGCAGGCAAAGGAAAGCGATATCGCAGGTGTTGAGAGCCTCACGTCGAGCTTCAACGTCCTTGCGCTTCTCCTCGGGCAGGAGCATAAGTTCAATGTCCGAACGCTCGGAAAGTCTTTCGTAAATTCTGAGTCCTGTTGTGCCGGCCTTGCCGTCAATAAAAACCTTTTTCATGCCTTAAACCTCTGAATCTGTTAATAGGGTATAATTATACATAAATATACAAAATATGTCAAGGAAAATACAAAATATATTCATTCAATATGATACAAATATTCATGTGGAAAACCGCAATAAACTGGGAAATATGCCGTTTAGCGGTGCGATTTTGGATAATGTTCCGCAAAATGAATAAAAAAGTGAATATACATTTATATTTTTTTAAAAATAAACAAATCCGATTGCCGCAGGATTAAACGAACGCATTATAAGCGAATTTAACCTTTATAATTATAACTCAGACCGTGACAAAAAACAACCGTTATTTGTAAAGAAAATGAAATAGTTTATGCGAAAGTACATTGACGAGGAAAAACGTTAAAAGCCCCCCTTGAATGAATCAAAGGGAGGCTGAAAGTTCGCCATGAAATTTTAAGTTGCCGGCATTGCACCCCATGCGGGTGCTTTTCTTTTTTTAGGCCTTGCGCTTCGGGCGGTATGGTACTTTGCTCAACTTCTCTTACCTCCGCCCAAAGAGAAAAAGAAAACCACAGCCGTGGGGTTTAACACGGCTGTAGTTCTATGACGAACACTGAGTATCGCATTTTAAAGTTTTAGAACCGTGGGGTTTAACACGGCTGTAGTTCCTCAAATTGCACAAAGTACAATCTGAATTGTTTTAATTATATACCATATCCAAATAAAAGTCAAGTGATCATTTATTGCACCCCATGTGGGTGCTTTTTTTGCCTTGCGTTTCGAGAGGCATGGCGGTTTGTTCAATCTCTTTTACTTCGCCAAAAGAGAAAAAGAAAACCACAGCCGCATGAATTCACACGGCTGTAGTCCTAACTGTTGGTACTGACAAAGTTACATCTAGTTTTAGAACCGTGTGAAATCACACGGCTGTAGTTCAAACATCAAAAACATAAACTCTACCGATGGTTTTAGAACCGTGTGAAATCACACGGCTGTAGTTCAATATCTACGATGCAAAAGTAGCTTTTAATGTTTTAGAACCGTGTGAAATCACACGGCTGTAGTTCCTCAAATTGCACAAAGTACAGCTTGAATTGTCTTGATTATATAGCATTTTCAGCTAAAAGTCAAGCATTATTTTTTGTTATTGGCATTTTTTCTTTCTTGTTATTATCATTCCCCTCTGTTGGAGCTTCTTTTTTCGCTTTTTTCTGCTCCTTATCTCCCTCTTCGATTCTCGGATTGTTCATATCAAACAAGCCTTCTATAGACAGATTCTTGTATCTCGGGAGACAGTAGCCGAACGGCGTATTCAACGCCTTAACAAAGTCCTTGCAGTATTCGCCGTACTTCTCGACAAGTTTAAAATATGTCTTGATCTTATTGTTTATTTGATTGTATATTTTGGGATTACTGCACACATCCTTGAGCGAGGACTGAACAATAAAATGATACAGTTCAAAGTATGAGTCAAATTTCTTCACCTTGCCGATGTATTTGTCAATGTTTCTGATTGCGCCGATGTGAGCGACATTGTTGCGATATTTATCAATAACTGTTGTATCTGTATTTTCGATATTGGTTTTCAGGTAATTTCTTGCATGTGATTTTAAATGTTTTTTCTCTATGGAATATTGCGTAACACAGAGATAATCCCTTTCCGTATTTAAAAGCTGCTGTTCCCTTTCGAGACAGTGAAATGCAATGGTGTATCTTGAATTCACATAGACAAGATTTTTAATAAGCAAATAAAGCACGGTAAGATAAAGGCTGATAATCGCTTTCCACTTTTCTCTTTCCTTTATATTTTTTGTATCTTTAACCTTTTCATTTCTTTCATCAAGTTTTTCGAAACTTAATGTGCTGATTATTTGGGTAAGGGCAGCCCTTTTCTCCTCAATGCTGTTGCTTCCTTTTTCTCCGCAGGAATTGTAATAACGCTCAATTTGAGTATCCGGTATTGAATCAAGAACAAACCGCACGACCTTCTTATTTTTGGCAACCTCATGTACCCTTGCAGTGTTGCAGTAGCGTGCAAGATATTTGAAACGATTTGATTCAATTACATTGCTTGCAATAAAATTCCTGAAGCCGTTGTTTCTCTTTGGGGAATTGTTTTTGTCGTCTTTTCCCTTGCCGAGAATTTCATCAAAATATTCCGAAAGCTCTTCTTCGCTTTTCTTAGTACCGAGCACCTGTGCCGCATCAATAAACATTACTTTCTTTGCAGACGGATCAGATGTCTGCATACGGGCAACGCTTCTGACTATTTGAAGCTCGGATACAATTTTCTTGCTTTTCTCAAATATTTTATATTTCTTCAAAAAATTGCACTCAATTTTTGAGGATTTCATATGTTGATTATTGCTGTCATCTGAATTACAATCATTATTTGAAGATTCCTCAATCTGACTGTTGATATCATCAATAACCGAAAGCAGGCTACCAATATTATCAAACTTGTTTATAAGCGTGGTTAAAAGGTCATTGATCTCCTTGCCGTCAAGAAGCAAAGTGATTGCATATATTGCCTTACTGAAGTATTCAACTCCGTTCGAGCCTACCAGTTCCGAGAAAAGCTTATCATTGATATCTCGGTCAACCATCATTTTACGAATTTCTTTTGCATTTATTTGCGGAGCGATTCTATTGACCGTTTTACCGATATTTTTCCATGCCGATTCTGCTTCACGGATATACGCTTGATCCTTTTCCCAAATTCTAACAGCATCTCTCAAAGAGCAAACAAACTCATCAGCTGCTCCTTTGGCTTCTTCACTTGTATAGTACCTATAAAGTGTAAAGTCAATATGCTTATTAAGCTTTGAACGCAAAGAAGAATCATTCTTATAGATCTCTCTCAGCCTCGAATTTTCGTCCATTTCAAGAATATTTTCACGAAGTGTCTTTATTGAAAATCCGAGATTTTTTTGCTCTTTTTTGACCGTAAAATCATAATACTGCTGTGCAATTTTTTTCTTATCGGCTATATTTTTTATATCATTTGCCTTGAAAATAATTGTGAGATCTTTCTTAGCTGTTTTGATAAAGTTATGGTTTAACTCATAAATTCGCTGCTTAAAAGTACGGTTAAGTAAGTTCTTTACCTTTTGACTTACAGGATCGTTTCTTTGGTTCAGGTCATACAAATAATTTCTTGTGCTATTTTGGCTGTGAATAAGCATCTGGCGTATAGAGCCAAGGAAACAAAGGTAATAGTATATATCCTCGTCACTCTTTTGTTTAATATTTGCGCAATTTGCTTTTTTATCAAGATCTGTATCGTAAAATGCAGAACCAAAGTATCTGAGTCTGGGATTCTTGACAAACGAGTCAAAAAAATTTCTGGATTTTTTTATATTGGCTTTTGCTTTTTCATCAAAATTGTATTCTTTTTTATCGGGATTTAAATATTGTTCAAACGAATTCGTTGTGCGCAGCGTGCCGATAAAATCATCATTTTCAAAATCGGTAATACGGAGAATATTATCAATAGTAAAAATAATGTTGTTGATATGAACTTGAAGAATTTTTTCGATATCAAGAATATTGTAGATTACCTGAATATGTATATTGTCATTAAATTGTTTCCCGAAAAATTGCTTTTCAAGCGGTTCTCTGCAACGGATCAGGTCATCCCCGGCCTTATGCTTTTCTGAAAGCTCCAGCGGATTATCGATCGTTGTATCAATTCTTTTTGATTTAATATCGTAAAACTTCTCTCTTTTTAATACATCGAATTTCGGATTATCACAAACAAATTCTTGGTTTTCCGGATAAAATCTTCTTTCAAGCTTCGCTTTATTGCCCTGCCCGAAAGAGGTCATAATAACATCTTCATTTGAAACAAAGGTTGATTTAAGGCCGGCCGCCTTGGCTTTTGACTTTTTATCCTTTTCCTTTTTTTTCTTCGTTTTATCTTCTTTATGTGATTCTTCATTCACCTCTTCTGAAATTATTTTATTTTTTTCTTCCTCCGCCTGGCGAGCTTCTTCTGCCTTACGAGCTTCTTCAGCCTGGCGAGCCTCCTCAGCCTGGCGAGCTTCTTCGGCCTGGCGAGCTTCCTCAGCTTTGCGAGCTGCCTCGGCCTTTTCTTTGTCAATATTTTTCCATTTTTCCCCGGCTGCCGCTTTTTGAGCTGCTCTTTCGGCTGCGTTAATGTGCTTTTTCGATTTACTTCCCATACTTATCTCTCCTTGTAGTTCTGTATCAATTCCTTTGCCTGGTTACATGCCTTTGTAAAATTTGACGGCGACATGCCGATGCTTGCGGCAATCTCTTTGCCGGTAATAATACGTCGAATATCTTCAAATTGATCATAGATGCTCTCACGAATGCAGAGATATTTCGTCTCCGGGTACATTCTGCGCCGTGTTGCAACATCTATAACATCCCATTTATCCCTGATGGTATTCTCTCTGTTTTCATTTTTATCCTTAACGTCATCGACCCAGCAAACTATCATCTCATTGGTAAAATACGGCGGAAAGGCCGCCTTGTGCTTTGGCATAAAGCTTTCACGGTATATTTTGTTCCAAAGCAGCAGCTCTTCGGCAAAACCGTATTTCGCTTCATAGACGTCCTCAACCCGTTCAACAATGTCCTCAACGGCATCAGCCGCTTCAACACTGTTTCCGTCGTCATCACTGAATTTCTTGTTAAGGCTGAAAAAGTAATCTTGATTTTTAGACCAAAGCTCTTTAGCCTTCTTTTCGCTGATTTCAAACTTTTTTGATGCCTCCGTAAAGAAGTTCTCGGATTTATCCATTGAATCGTACAGATCCCTCATCTTCTTTATCAGACGTGTATCACGGTCAGACAGGTAATTTACCATCCAGTTCGTCTGATTTTTCTTTTCTTCCTTTGCCGTGCGGTTTTTAGCTCCTATTGTAAAATCTCTTATCAAAAAGGCAAAAAACGGAGCCGTTGAATTTCCGGCCTTTTCCGGGTCAAAATTATTGACCTTGTTTTCAAAGAAATTTCCTTTAAACTTCGAATAAGCATAATCAAACTCTCTGTCAATATAGCTTTGCTTTTTTTCATTTGAATTCGCCGCTGTTTTGCTTTTGTCCGAATCGGAAGCCTTGAAATCAATTTCCAGCCTTTTTATATCGTGAAGATACAGTATGTAATTTTTAATGAAATACAGCTTCAGCTTTTCTGTCGCCGGTTTGAAATCAGGTGTGCCCCGTTTTTCAACGGCATCCAATCCGAGACGATTTACTTCGTCGACATATTTTTTTACATCAAATCCGTTCATTTTCTCAGCCCCACATATCGTTCAGAATGGAGTCTATCTTATCGTCCGGTAAAAATTCCGCCGCATTGATAACGCCCGTCATTTGGTAAAGGCAGAGTACATCATAAAGATCTCCAACCTCTCCCATAAACGGATATTTACCATAAGTAATTGATTTAATATTGCAATGCTTTACAATTTCGGCATAGGTCAGGGAGGAAAACATTCCGATCGGGGTAACCTTTGTACCGTATGTCAGCTCCATATAAACATCTGCGTCTTCTTCATATTGAGAGCAAAGCTCCTTGAGCAAATGCATTTGTTTTTCCCGGTTCTCCTCATGCGGCAGTATAATTTCCGCATCTATTGTAAGCTCCCTTTCGAGCCGTTTCGACAATTCGGAAAGCTCCTCTTTGAATGCATGGTAATTTCTCGCTGTGCTTCCCTTATCGTCGTCGGTGCGAATTGTGACAATTTTTATATCCTCGTTACCGAAAATACTCCATTCAAGAAAAGGTATGGCCGGAAATCGGCTCGGCTCGGAAAAGATTAAGCCTTTATCTTCCTTTCTGTATCGAATCAATTTCAGCTTGTCAAAGTCAAGCATAGGGATTGTTACAAAGAACAGCTTCTTTTTCACGTTATATCTTCCTCTCGCTTATTATATTTATGAAATAACGGTTCTGATTTTTGTAATAGTATATCATATTGTTGTTATACAAATCAATAATTTGACAATTTTTCCTTATATTATCTGTTTAACGTCATAATAATACAATATTTGCGGTTGCTGCATGGCAGCATTTTATATCATTACATTTGAATCATTCCTTTCTGTCTTTTTTGCTACGACATACATTCGATTTTGAAATCAACCTTTGCGCCGTTATGCTCTTTTTTGATAGCGTTATGTAAATAACCCAAAGCCTTCGTCAAACGGCTGCAGGTATTATTGTCATAGAATTTCATGAAGCTTTTATAGTAATCCAAAAGGACTTCTTTGCTTTCTGAATCACAATGAGCTTTATCAATCATAATATCGAGCGGGGATTTTGGACGGTTCTCTTCTTTAAATACACATTTGACCATCTCTTCCAACGAATTAAAAGTCAAATCGTTTTCGGGACAGCAATGCATTATAAAATAAAGTGAAACATCCAGGAACGCTTTCAGCTCATTTAATGCAGGGGAATTTGGTTGAATCTCTTTATATACTTCAACAAGCTTGTTTGCGATTTCATCAGAATTCTTTCCTTTTAAAAGGTATGTTTCAGATTCATTTGTTATAGGAGAATTCAAAAGGCAGTCGGTTCTTTCTCCGTGGGTATAGTCAAGAAAACAGCCTTCGTTATTTGCGCTGAGGATAACCTTGTTAACGGTGCTATCCTTGTCAACCGCAAGTATTGCCTCACGCATTATATCGTTAACAATCGGAGTTGCGGCTCTTGCGCCGGTAATGCTGCCGACGCACTTTTGCGCAATATATCCGGCCGCTTTGTCATCAACCGAGAAATCAATGCCGTACGCATGGTTAAAATACGTTTTATATTTATAGGAGAGACTGCCTCGACTTGAAGAAACAAGATATTTGTAATCTTCAGCGGTCATGGGATCAATCGTTATGATAGAAGAGATTCTGCCCAATATCTCCGGCATAAAGCCGTAATCCTGCAAATCCTGCGACGTTGTTTGTTTTATGTAATCTGCTTTAGTCAGCTCAGGCAACGCTTTCTTGTCGGCAAAGCCCATGCTTTTTTTCGGCGAAACACGTTCTTTGATTATTGATTCTATTCCCTCAAAGGCTCCGGCCAACAGGATAGTGAATCTTTCTATATTTAAAAATTCTACCGATCTGTCCGGGGTCTCAACGGCAAGAGGACCCTGATTGTATAACTGAAGAGTATTTTGCTGTGCATTGCTCTCGTCATGTCCTGCGTGGTACAATTTGAGCTTGTCAAACTCATCAATAAACAGAATTGAACGCTCCCATTTTTCATCATTGCCCAAAGCCTTTTTTGAGCCTAAAAGCTGTTGGCCTAAGGAAGCACCCTTCCAGCCGTCACGGGAAATTGTGGAACCGTCTAAACAGATTACATTTACATCCAGCACCTTTGCGGCGGCACGAAGCAAATGAGTTTTACCCTGACCGCTCGGACCTATAATAACAGCACCTTGATACGGTATTGAATCTGCGCTTATTCCTAAATCAATCAGCTTATTCTTTTTGTAATGATATGATATTATTGCCGATAACTGCTTTGCGTATTCCTGCTGGCACGGTAACGGTGCTACCTCGCTCATTATCATCTCATAAATCTCGTCTGCACTAAGAAAAGAATTATTGCTCATTCGCTTTTCCTCCTGTATAAAAATATTGTATTAGTTTTCCATATCGAACCCTCTATAATATAATTGTGTTCGGTTTTAATGAAATTTCCAAGACTTTAAAAATTTTTTGTTTTTGAACTTCGACATGTGAATATTGTACATTTATTTTAAAACTATTCGAGGGCAGAAAATGTCCTCTTATAAATTGATGTATAAATTCACACGTTATATTCGGAACTATCTATACTATATTTTCTGTTGACTTTTCAGTGCTTCTTAGTATATCATTTATATAAATTACAGAAATTTAATAATAGTGCGAGAGGGGAACGGTATGACAGAATCAATTTTAAAATCAATCGCTTCAATTCTTGTTGATGCAATGTATCACGTTGCCGATATAAAAAAGTGGGAAGCGTGCAAGGCGCAGATAATACAAAATGACAATGCTGTAAAAGACTTAAACATCAGAGCTGCCCTTTTGACGATCTATATCGCTATCGAAAGGGATATTTTATCGCTTGAAGAGAATGCAAATGCCGTTCAAATCAGTGAAGATATCCTCAGCCTGATCGGTGATTTTAGCGACAAGGAAGCGGAAAGTCTATTCAGCGGATATATTGACAAAGAAATCGCCGACAGAAAAAAATAACAATCTCATTACGATAACAGCCCGACAGTTTTGCGAACTATCGGGCTGTTTTTTGTAAGCAATAAATAAAATAATCATAATTGTTTTAAGCTGCCGATTAATAATAAAAGCTATAACTCACTTTGATATCATGAGTTATAGCTTTTTGCTTTTATTATTCCGCCGTGTAAGTCAGGGTTGTTGCATATGACCAACCGTCCGACGGGTTCTTAATATAAATCTTGAAATTATTCTCGCTGCTGTGACGTGGCTTCACGGAAATGTTATAGGTGCAGGTCATATTTGCTTCATCAAGCACCGCCATTGACGAATTGACAGTCGTTGTCATTCCGTCATCGTACTCAATGCGAATTTTGTTCACGCCCGAGCCAGTAACGATTTTACATCCAACCGAATCCAGTTTGCCGCTCGTTGCCGAAAGCTCGGCGGATTTCAATGTTTTGTCGGAGGAAAGCGTTGAAATGCTGAAAGAATAAGTCAGGCCTTCCCACTCGTTCTTGTATTTCGCATGAATCTTTAAGTCGCTATCCGGTGTTAGTCTTGTTCTTATTGTCCACACCTCATGGTCAAGCTCTCTTGAAAGCGAGCTGACCTCGTTGCCCTCGGCATCATAGCCCTTGATTACAACATTGGAATTGTTCCTTGCAAAGGTTCTTGTTGCGCCCGTAGCTTCAATAACCTGAACCTTGTCAGCTCTGTCTTTAACGGTGAAGCTGTAGTCGTTTACGCTGCTCCATGACGGAGTATATGTTACGTCCTTAACCGAGCTTTCGGAATCCAACGGAATGAATGTAAATCCGTTTTCGTTTGCATATGTCTCCGCCGCCGTTCCTCTGTAGCCGTAGATTATGAAATCATCGTACTTTTTCCTGCCGTTTTGACCTTGACTTTCGTATCCAAACGCATATTCTCCGATAGAAGTAACAGATGCAGGTATTGTAACTGATTTCAGGTACCTACATGCTTCAAACGCACGCTTTCCGATACTTTCCAAGCCATTATTAAGCTTAATATTTGAAACCATAGAATTGTTGAAACAACCTTCTCCGATACTTTTTAAGGTCGACGGAAATTCAACTTCATGTAAATAATAAGTTGCTTCAAAGCTTCTGTTACTTATTTTTTCCAGCCCTTCATTGAATTTAATTGATTCAACTCGTGAGAGTAAGAACGCACCCTCCTCAATAGATTTAACTGAAGAAGGAAGTACTATATTAAGATTTCCTGTGTTTGAAAAAGCAAATCTCGGGATTTTTGTTATTGAACTGTTTTCGGCAAATGTAACTTCATTTAGAGAACCGCACCAATCAAACATGTTGTTGCAAAGATCACTGCCGATATAAACTTTTTCAAGATATCCGCATCCGTCAAAAACAGAATACGTACCCTCGGGGAAAACAACATTTGAAGGAATATTGAGAGAAGTTATATCAGCACCCTCGAAAGCCATGCTGTTTAATACAATCGGACCGTCACCGTTAAATATAATCTTTTTTACATATTGAGGCTCTTGAAAGTCAGAGCTGAAGCCACCGATTCCTACGGTTATTGGTTCCTTGCCATATGCATTAAAAGTAACAGTGTCAATCATATCGCCGTCATAATCCCAAGCGTCAACGCCGTATTGTCCGTCTTTAACGACATCACCGCTGTTGAGCGTTACGTCAAACATGCCGTAAGCACAGACATTAATCGAAAAGATTATGCATAGCGAAATAAAGACAGCAACTGTTTTTAACCAAAATTTTTTCATCATTAGAATCCTCCCTTGATGTAGAAATATGTACTTGTACATTTTATATAATTTTTATTCGCAATTATCCGCAAATAATATGAAAATGGTGTTATGTTGTTTCCATTTTATCATTTGTTTCCATATATGTCAACATATATACTATTTTAATGCTTAACTGAAAGTTTTTTTATCCGCAAAGATTATGTTTGCAGTAATTCGCCCCCACTTTTTCACGCTTTTATTACAACTAATTGTGAAAATTAACAGTTTTTGACCTGCGTCGGTTAGTTTATTCTAACTGAGAAAAGTTGCAAAAAAAATAATATTATAGTATAATCTGTTTGAATGGTTAAAATACCATTATCAGGATTTAGTCATTGCTTTCAACTTTGTTTAAATCCAAGAAAACAAAAAGAAAGTCAGGCGATTTTTATGAAAACTGTTTATGCAGACAATGCTGCAACAACAGCTCTTTCCCCTGAGGCTTACGACGCAATGGTAGATGCTTTAAAGAACAACTACGGTAATGCGTCCAGTTTGCATCATGTGGGTCAGGAGGCTGCCGCCGCAGTTTTGCAGGCAAGACGTGACATTGCCGACGCTATCGGTGCCGACGTGAACGAGATTTACTTCACCTCGGGCGGAACGGAAGCAGACAACTGGGCAATCACCAATGCCGCACATCTCGGCGAGAAAAAAGGCAAGAAACACATTATTTCAACAACGTTTGAGCATCACGCCGTTCTTCACACGCTGATGAAGCTTGAAAAGGAAGGCTTTGAGGTAACTTACCTCGATGTTCACGAGGACGGCTACGTTCGTCTTGATGAGTTCAAAAAGGCTCTCAGAGACGACACCTGCCTTGTTACAATAATGTATGCAAACAACGAGGTCGGAACGGTTCAGCCGATTCCGGAAATCGGCGCAATTTGTAAAGAAAAGGGCGTCTATTTCCACACCGACGCTGTTCAGGCTGTCGGCCATCTTCCGATCAACGTTAAGGAACAGAACATTGATATGCTCTCGTTCTCATCTCATAAATTCCACGGCCCTAAAGGAATCGGTGCGCTCTATTGCCGCAAGGGAATCCCTCTTATGGGCTTCATGCAGGGCGGTGCTCAGGAAAGAAACAAGCGCCCCGGCACAACTAACACACCCGCTATTGTTGCAACGGCGGCGGCACTCAAAAAGTGCTGTGATGACATGGACAAGAATATTGCCTATGTCAGCAAGTTAAGGGACAAGCTTATCGACACTATCCTTGAAATCGTTCCCCGTTCGAGAGTAAACGGCGGCCGTTCGCCCCGTCTGCCCGGCAATGTAAGCTTCTGCTTCGAGGGTATCGAGGGTGAGTCACTTCTGCTTCACCTTGACCTCAAGGGAATCTGCGGTTCCTCGGGTTCTGCCTGTACATCAGGCTCGCTCGACCCGAGCCACGTTCTGCTTGCTCTCGGTTTGCCGCACGAGATTGCTCACGGTTCACTCCGTCTTTCTCTCTGCGAATACAACACCGAGGAAGAAATTGATTATATCATTGAGGAGCTTCCGAAAATTGTTTCGATGCTCCGTGACATGTCCCCCGTTTGGGAGAGAATAATGAAAGT
>CALBHM010000357.1 GCA_937892835.1 uncultured Ruminococcus sp.
AAAGCTGCTCGACATGATGATTAATTCAATCTATACCCACAAGGAAATCTTCCTGCGTGAGCTTATATCAAATGCGAGCGACGCAATGGACAAGCTCTATTACCATTCGTTGCAGAATAACCTCGCTCTTAACAGAAGTGATTTGACAATTAAGATTCAGCCGAATAAAGAGGCGAGAACCCTTACAATTTCCGATAACGGTATCGGTATGACCGGCGAGGAGCTTGAACAGAACCTCGGTACAATCGCAAAGAGCGGTTCGTTTGACTTCAAGAATGATAACGAGAAGAAAGAGGACGTTGATATCATCGGCCAGTTCGGTGTCGGCTTTTACTCGGCATTTATGGTCAGCGACAAAATTGAGGTTGTCAGCAAGGCCTTCGGTAACGATGAGGCTCACAAGTGGACCTCAAAGGGTGCGGATGGCTACACAATCGAGCCGTGCGAGGCTGATTTTGAACACGGCACGGTAATTACTCTTTATCTCAAAGAGAACACAGAGGACGATGATTACGATCAGTACCTCGAAGAATACAAAATCAAGGAAATCGTCAAGAAATATTCAGATTATATCAGATATCCTATCACAATGGACTGCACTCACAGCCACCTCAAGGAGGGTACTGAGGACGAGTATGAGCAGGTAACGGAGACCGAAACGCTCAACTCTATGGTTCCTATTTGGAAGAAAAACAAGAACGAGGTCACAGCCGACGAGTACAGCAACTTCTATAAGAACAAGTTCTATGATTACGAGGAGCCGGCAAAGGTTATCCATGCAAAGATGGAAGGCCAGGTAATGTACAATACATTGCTTTATATTCCCCGTCATGCTCCGTTCGATTACTATACCAAGAACTATGAAAAGGGCTTGCAGCTCTATTCAAACGGTGTTCTTATCATGGACAAGTGCGCAGACCTGCTTCCGGATTATTTCAGCTTCGTGAAAGGTCTTGTTGACAGCGAGGATCTGTCGCTTAACATCTCCCGTGAAATGCTCCAGCATGACGCACAGCTAAAGCTCATTGCAAAGAGCCTTGAAAAGAAGATTCATTCAGAGCTTATCAAGCTGATGAAGGATTCTCGTGATACTTATGAAATGGTTTATAACGCATTCGGCACTCAGCTT
>CALBHM010000358.1 GCA_937892835.1 uncultured Ruminococcus sp.
ACTTGCCGCAAGCGTTCCGAATGTTACGATCTGTGCAACATGGTCTGCACCGTACTTTTCGATAACATAGTCAATTACCTCTCCCCTGCGCTCATAACAGAAGTCAACGTCAAAGTCGGGCATGCTGACACGCTCGGGATTGAGGAAACGCTCAAAGAGAAGATTATATTTCATCGGGTCTATTCCCGTTATGCCGATACAATAGGCGGCAATACTGCCTGCTCCCGAGCCTCTGCCCGGACCGACTGGAATACCCTTGGATTTTGCATATCTTATAAAATCGTGGACTATCAGGAAATAATCGACATAGCCCATTTTGTTTATAACGTCAAGCTCATAATTGAGCCTGTCAAAATATTCCTTAGGCGGATTTTCACCGTAATTTCTGTACATTCCGGCATAGCACTGCTCCTTAAACCATTCAAAATGATCCCTGCCGTCGGGCACCTCAAAATGAGGGAGCTTAGTGTTGCCGAATTCAAAGTCGTAATTGCACTGATCGGCGATAACCTGAGTGTTTTCTATCGCCTCGGGAACGTGGGAGAAAAGCTCGTACATTTCCTCCTCGCTCTTTAAATAAAACTCGTCGCTGTCAAATTCAAGGCCGTTGCCCTGGCCCAGGGTCGTATTGGTCGCAATGCAGATCAGCACCTGCTGAATCTTGCTGTCCTCCTTGCGGACGTAGTGTGTATCGTTCGTTGCAACGAGCGGAATTCCTGTTTCCTTTGAAAGTCTTATGAGCATCGGCTCGATCTGCTTCTGCTCACGGATTCCGTGATTTTGAAGCTCAAGATAGAAATTGCCCTGACCGAAAACATCGTTGTACCAAAGAGCCTTTTCCTTTGCTCTCTCGTAATCATCAGCCATAAGTGCTCTCGGTACTTCACCTGCAAGGCAGGCCGAAAGAGCGATTATTCCCTCATGGTACTTCTCCAAAAGTTCACGGTCGATTCTCGGCTTTGTGTAAAAGCCCTCCGTCCAAGATTTTGAAACCATGGAAATAAGGTTTTGATATCCCGTCGCATTTTTGCAAAGCAGAACAAGGTGGTATCTCTCGCTGTCAAGAGCGTGAACCTTATCCTTACGGCCTCTCGAAGCAAGGTAACATTCGCAGCCGATAATCGGCTTGATTCCCCTCGCCTTCGCCTTTTTATAAAAATCCACAGCGCCGTACATAACGCCGTGGTCGGTAATTGCCATGGAATGCATACCCAGCTCAACCGCACGGTCAAGCAGGTCATCAAGACGGCATGCACCGTCAAGCAAGCTGTATTCCGTATGTAAATGAAGATGTGTAAAGCTCAACACGCCGCCTCCTTTATTATTTGTCCACAATACTGCGTACTGTCTTGCCTCCCCTGCAGGGGAGGTGGCTTCGGCGGTTTGCGCCGAAGTCGGAAGGGTTAAATCATTTTTCTTCAGACTTTTTACAAAACCCCTCAGTCACGACACAAGGTCGTGCCAGCTCCCCT
>CALBHM010000359.1 GCA_937892835.1 uncultured Ruminococcus sp.
TCGGGCGAGGGCGAAAGAATCGGGTGGTGAGTAAACGCAATCACACGCTTGCTGCATTGCTTGGCCGCATTTGCGATTTTGGCTATCCATTCTTTGTGCTCGGTGGAATAGCCGCTCCGGCCATTGCCGTTCTTGTCCGAATTGAGGGCAAGAAGAATATAGTTTTCGTCAAGCTCGGCGGCGTAGGACATCTCGAACTGTGAGAATGCCTCGTCGGGCCCGAAGCTGTGGTACATTTTAAGAAGCTCATCACGCTTGGCTGACGGAATTTTTGTCTTTACGTCGCCGGTGTAGCTGCTTGTCAGTCCGTCGTCCTGATAGTCGTGCGTTGAGGTTATCGCAAAAACACGTTTGCCGCACTTTTTTAAGGCATAGAGCAGCTCAATAAATTCAACATGGCTGTCATAATCGCCGTCGCAGGTTGCATCACCGCAGAAAATAACATTTTCACAGCTGCTTTTCGCAATTTGAGCGAATGCGGCGGAGATTATCGCAGGGCTGTCCTTGACCGCCTTTTGGTTGGTTGAATCGTATTTCTTGTATGACGGAGTATCAATGCCGAGCTTCGGCGAATAGTAGTGGGCGTCCGTCATTACGATTAAATCAAGCGGATATTCAAAAGCCGTATCATTCATCTGTTTCAACAACTCCTCTGCGCTTGATAAGCTCAAGTGAAATCTGCTCCTTCTTCTTGGCGTTGAGGTCATAGAAAAGCATCGGGATAATCTGAAGAATAACGAAGCAGGCCGGGATTATTGTGTAAATTATAAGGAACCTTGTCAGTGTGCCGTCGCTCTGAGCCGCATAGGCAACAGACGGGTCTGTTGAGGGGAGATAGCCCGACCATTTGAAAACGAGATATGTACCGAGCGAGGTGGTGAACGCCGAAGCAATTTTGGAGAAAAGTCCGTAGCCGGCATAGCAGAGACCCTCCTGACGCTTGCCCGTTTTTAGCTCGATTTCGTCAACGCAGTCGGCAATCATGACGTTCGGCGTGAGGTTTGTGTTGCCGTTCTGAAGTCCGACAAGGAAGTTGATGATAAGAAAGGGGATAATAAGCTCTTTTCTGAAGCCGATTATCATTGAAACGCCGAAAAGCAGGAGAAACGAGACTGCGCCGTAGGCACTGCAAGCGATAAATGTATTCTTAGTGCCAATGGTTTTTATGAGCTTTTTGACGACGAGCATGCTGACCGCCGTGCCGATTCCCATCGGGAGCAGAAGTGCAAGCTTAAGACCCTTATCGCCGAGAAGATATATTGCAATGTAAAGACTTGCCGCACCGTAAACACCTCGTCCGAAGCCGGCAAGCTTGGCGAGCGATACCATGAGCAAATTCTTGTTGGTGAAAACAAATTTAAGGCTCTGGCCGAGGTTGACCTTTTCTGTTGTGTAGGGGACACGCTCTCTTGTGTTTTTGAGCATAATTGCGAGGAAAAGGATGAAGCCGATAACGCAGACTGCCGTTGAAATCTGCAGGTCGAGACCTCTGCCCTCGGCGGCTCGGAAGCCGTCCTCGCCCATGATAGCCTTCATGACAAGGCCGACTACAATGAGAACAACCATTCCGCCGGATTGACCGATTGAGCGCATGATTCCGGCGATTGAAATTGCGTCGCTACGCTCATCGGGGTTTGGTGTGCAGACCGCACCGAAGCAGTTGCCGGGGCTTTCGACGCAGACGAGCAGCATTACATATGCACAGTAAATCGCAAACATCCATATCGTTGCAACGACGAAATTAGACGTTTTCGGCGCAACAAAAACGAGCATTGAGATTATACCGAGCGGAACACAGCCGTAAAGAAGCCATGGGTGAATCTTGCCACGCTTCGATTTCGTCTTGTCAACAAGGAAGCCGATTATGATTTCCGCCGCCGCTCCGACAAAGCCTGCAACAAGGAAAACGGTCGATATCAGCGTTGCAAGAGCATCTGAGCTGAAATTCTGATTTTTGAATGCAAAATCGGCGAAGTAGGTTTTTGCATATTCCGGAACCCAGCCCGAAAGCAGGGCAATGCCGAAAAGGCCTATTCCGTAAGAGAGAGCCTCGGTGGGCAGCTTGAACGTCTTTGAGCCGAAATGCAGCTCTTTTGTCTTTAAATATTTTTGCATTTTTTGTGTCCTCTCTATTTATTGTGTATATTACATATAATTTAACACATATAAACAAAAATTTCAATAAAAATCATCAAAATAAAAGCTCTGCAACATTTGCAACAAGATGTTTGACACTTCGTAAATTTATGTTATAATAATTATGTATAAATACGGTAAGGTGATAAACATGTTTGATTTTATCAGATTGGCGTGTGCCGTTCCCGAGGTTGAGGTCGGCAACACGGAATTTAATACGCAGGAAATAATTAAATATATCGACATCAACAAGGACGCCGATGTAATAGTGTTCCCCGAGCTTAGCGTTACGGGCTACACCTGCGCCGACCTTTTCTTTCAGAGAACTCTGATCGACGGCGCAAAGAAAGGTATTGCCAAGATAGTCGAGACGACGAAGGACAGCAATTCCGTTATTGCAGTCGGTGCTCCGTTGATTATCGGAGGACAGCTTTATAACTGTGCAGTTGTGATGTCACACGGAAGGGTGAACGGAATTGCCGTAAAGACCTTTATACCGACCTATAACGAATACTACGAAAAGCGTTGGTTCTCCTCTGCGGCTGATTTGAAGTGTACTTCTATCGGCTCGGACGAGCTTATGCTTGACGGTAATTATGAAATTCCCGTAGGCAATAACCTTGTATTTGACTGCTCCGGTGTGAAGCTCGGCGTTGAGATTTGTGAGGATTTGTGGGCACCGCTTCCGCCCTCAACGCTTCTGACTCTTGCAGGTGCGGAGATTATTCTCAATCTTTCCGCCTCCAACGAAACGATAATGAAAAGAAAATACAGAACCGAGCTTGTTTCTCAGCAGTCGGCGAGGAGTCTTTGTGCCTACGCCTATGCGAGCGCAGGCATGAGCGAATCGACGACCGATCTCATCTTCTCCGGTCATTCGATAATCTGCGAAAACGGAGCGGTTCTTTCTCAGAATGATAGTCTGATTGACGGCGGATATTCGATAAAGCATGATGTTGACCTCGGCAAGATAAGAGCCGACAGAGCGGAGAATAAGACCTTTGCCGATTCGGCCTCGCTTTATCTTGAGGGCAAGGATTATGTTAATGTCAAGGTCGGAACGCAGCTTGAAAGCGACGGCGAGATATATGAGGTTAAGAAGCTTCCGTTCGTTCCGTCGGATAAGAAGGACCGAATTGAACGCTGCATGGATATCTTCCGCATGCAGGTTGCGGGACTTAAAAAGAGGGCAGCGAAAGTCGGCGGCAAAATGATTCTCGGTGTTTCAGGAGGACTGGATTCCACGCTTGCACTTCTCGTCTGCGCCGAAACCGCACGTCAGCTCGGACGTGATCCCTCGGACGTTATTGCGATAACGCTTCCATGCTTCGGCACGACGAAGCGCACCAATTCAAACGCATGGGAGCTTATGGAAACTCTCGGCGTTCACGCAATGGATATCAAAGAGGCCTGTACGCTTCACTGCCGTGATATCGGCCACCCGACAGATCAATTCGACGTAACCTACGAGAATATTCAGGCTCGTGAGAGAACTCAGGTGCTTATGGATTACGCATGCAAGGTCGGCGGCTTCGTCGTCGGAACGGGCGATCTCAGCGAGCTTGCTCTCGGCTGGTGCACATACAATGCCGACCACATGAGTATGTACGGTGTCAACTGCGGCGTGCCGAAAACGCTTGTGCGTTGGATGATTGCTGCGCTGATTGATTATAATATTTTCCCCGACAGCACACATGTGCTTGAGGATATAATTGATACACCGATAAGCCCCGAGCTTCTTCCGCCCGATGAGGACGGCAACATTCAGCAGGAGACCGAGGAGATAATCGGACCTTATGCACTGCACGATTTCTTCCTTTATCATCTTCTGCGATTCGGTTTTTCTCCGTCGAAGATTTTCTTCCTCGCCGAGAAAGCGTTTAAAGAGGATTTCGACAGGGAAACGATACTCAAATGGCTCAAGGTGTTCTATAAGAGGTTTTTCACTCAGCAGTTTAAGAGAAGCTGCCTGCCCGACGGAGTGAAGATAGGCAGTGTTTGCCTTTCGCCGAGAGGGGATTGGAGAATGCCGAGCGACGCTTCGTACGCAATTTGGCTCAAGGAGATTGACGAGATAAAATAAAAAAACGGAATGAGAAGAGAGATTATGAAAGATTTGAAAGACAAAAAAATTACAGTCACCGTTTTGCTGACATTGGTAATTTTTATATTACAGGCTCTTGATGAGTTCTTAGTAAAAAGCGACAATACAATTTTCGGCGATACCGTGATAGCGAGAATCTTGAGCATACTCATGGTTCTTGCGGCATCAAAGGTATTGAAGTTTCACATAGGCAGACGATGTTTGGGACGCTTCGGCTGGTTCTTCGAGCTGCTTTACGGCGTCGGGTTTTCGCTTGCACCGATCGTGCTTATCTATGCTGTCGAGCTGATCTATTTCAAAATAAAGGGATTCTATTCGGAGATAAGCATTTTCCTTCTTCCGCCAAACTCGACGGAAAATGGCTTGTTCTTGGCTCTTGCGGCCTATGCCTCGGCGTTGGCTATCAACGTCTTTTCCAAAGAGCTGTACAGAGGCTTCGTGCTCAATCAGCTATGCAATAAATTCGGTGCACGAAAGTCTAATTATATTCAGGCAATTTTTTTCACACTGTTGTCATTCCTGCCTGTAATCGGTGCTTTTGCAAACGGCGGATTTAAAGATATGCCGACGGCTGATGTAATAATAACTGTTTTGGCTTCTGCGGCGGCCGTATTTGTAGGTTCGATGCGATGGGGATATTATTACAAGGTCAACGGTTCGATATGGATGGCGATTGCCGACCATTTTGTAAATACGCTTATAATGACTTGTGTTTATCTTTCCCCCGACCGCTTGCCGGATAAGTGGTTGCTTGTGAAATCATTTGTAATTCAGCTCATAACCTGTGCAATATTCATTCCGTTCTATTATCGGCGTGACAGGGTCAATGCCGAATACGAAAAGGAAATGAAAACACGTCACGATGTTCTCTCGGCAATGAACGAGTCGGAAGTAAATCTTGACGAAAAGAAGGCTTCGAACAATTATCTTATGATGATGAATGAAACCGAGCAGGCAAAAAAGTTTGGCGGAATTAAGCAAAATGAGATTCTTGATTTTGACAGAGAGCCTAAGGATTTCTCAAAGGGAGTTTTGCAGAATTATTCGGAAAACAAGGAGAAAACCGAGCACCGCCGGAGAACCGACGGCAAGAGACATCATCGTTCGAGAAGCACGGAGAACGTTCCGGAAAATGCCGAGAGTATATCAAAGCTTGTTGACGAATATTTTAAAAAGCAGTTTGATAAAAACACATTTGATTGACGGAAAATCCGTGTAAAGCAAAACATAACAAAAAGAATTCACCCTCCGCTTAATTGCGAAGGGTGAAAATTTTTATACAGTGAACGGGTCTATACCGTTTGTATTTGTCGGAAGAATTTTGAATGTGAAGTTGAATTTTTTGTCGTTTACGCTGTATTCCGGAGCGAGATCGGGGCCGCATGCACCGGAGCCGGTTCCCGACATCTTGTAGTCGATGCTGAATACAGTTTCCTTCATCGGCTCAAGCTCATAATCGTGTTTTGCTTCACGAATCAACTGCGGAGTGAAGTGCTGAGCGTTTGACGAAAAGCTGTCAAAATCTTCGGCACGGCAGATAAATCCGATGCCGCTCTCGTTTATAACCTTTGCCCACTTACAATCGTAATGACTCGAATTCTCCTGCGGACGAACATAATGCTCAAAGTTATCCGTTACGGTCGTTGTGAAATCGTCAACATAAGTGTAACGCTTCTTGTCAATATAGCTCTCCTTCGGGCCGTAGCCGAAATATTCATAGCTCTCAAAGCCTTCCGGCATGATGAGCTGAAGTCCGATTCTCGGGAGAACGTCCATTCTCTCTGCCTTCTTGCCGTTGACGTTGACGAGAACGCTCGAATCAGGAAGAAATGTGTAAGTGATCTTGCCTTCAAATACAGGTTCAAAGGTGTAAACTCCGATTGCGAGCTCAACTGCAATTTCAACCTTATTATCGGATTTCGTTACATTGAGCGAACGGCACTTCTGACCGAGCTTTTCCATGCCGACCTTGTACCATTTCTCTCTGTAAGCGATTGAGTCGTTGTCGATATACGCCCTGTAAAGATTGAGCTCAATGGGCTTTGCGAGAAGCTCGTTTTCGTTGTAGCTTATCTTGTTGAGCTTGCCGTAAGCCTTGTCAAAAACATATTTAACGCTGCCGACGCCGATCTCAACGTATCTTTCACCGTCGTTAACTGTCATTGCGGTTGTCGGGAGAGCGACCTTGCCTGTCGGAATAGACTCGAGCTTAAACTGCTTAAGTCCGATCTCATAACCCGCCTTTGCCCAAAGCTTGTCCGTTCTGTTGACAAAGTGAAGTGTGAGGTATGTCTCGCCGGTGAAGCTGTATGCCGACGGGTCGAAGATTGAAAATTCCTTTTTCTCTCTTGGCATGAGCATAAGTCCCGAAACCTCACCCGAAGTGATAAGTTTGCCGTTTGATTTGATTTCCCAGTTTATGCCTACGTCGTCAAGGCCCTTGAAGAAGTTACGGTTCTTGATTGAAACATTTCCGTTGCCTGCATATTCTGCAAAAAACGGCTGATAAACATATTTTGCCTCTTCAAAGCCTGTGTGCGGTGTTCTGTCGGGATAAACAAGACCATCGACGCAGAAATTGCCCGCGTTCGGCATGTCGCCGAAATCGCCGCCGTAGGTGTATTTGTATTTGCCGTTGCCGTCGGGGATCGCTACGGAATGATCTGTGTACTCCCAAATACAGCCGCCGCAAAACTTGTCGTCGGAGTCAATAAGCTCCCAGTAGTCGCCGAGGTCTCCCGGGCCGTTGCCCATTGCATGGCAGTATTCGCAGAGATAGAGCGGCTTGTTTTTGCGCTTCTTGCTTGAAAGGATTTCCCTGCACTTTTCGATTGAGGGATACATCCAGCTTTCAACGTCGGAGCAGCTACCGAGGAACTTGCCTGCAAGCTCGGAATAGCGATAGTTTGCGTTCTCGTAATGAACAATAGCGTTCTTATTGCGTGACTTAATGAAGTCATACATTGCCTGATGGTTGTCGCCGCAGCCGGATTCATTGCCGAGTGACCAGAAAATAACCGAAACATGGTTCTTGTCACGCTCAAAAAGCCTGCGTG
>CALBHM010000360.1 GCA_937892835.1 uncultured Ruminococcus sp.
ATCTCCTCAACCCACTTATAATAAGCGACAGACGAGCAGGTAAAAACAAAATCGGGGTATTCGTTAAGTCTGTCAAGTGCGCTTCTGAAAGTTTGCAAAACCTCGCCGCAGCCCTCCTGCCAGCGCCAAAGCCAAATCGGGTCAAGGTGTGCATTGCCTATAAGATGAATTTTAGATTTATCGGACATTTAAGTTCCTCCTTTTTGCTTCTACTACTGTGCAAAAAATTGTACTGTCATAAACACTATATTATAAAAGAAAAATATTGTCAAGCATTTAGTATTTTTGGCTTTTTATTATTAAAAAACAGACTTCAAAACGAACGTTTTCGGTTCGAATTTTGAAGTCTGTTATTATGTTTAATTTTACAAAAAACCGAATCACCGTCAAGTATGGTTTTCCTCAAGTTTAATGGAAGATTTTGAAAGAAAAAACCAAAGCAAAGAAATAAAAATGTCCGATTGATTTCTTGATTTTTTTCCGGAGTCTGCTTTTCCTTGCACGGTAGTTGTCATATGTAAGATCCATTTCTTGCATAACCAAATCCTGACTCTTCTTTTCGACGTACAGCTTTATAAAAATTTCTCTTTCTTTATCATTCAAAAGATTCAAAATTTTCTTCTGAACATCATCAAAAATTGAGTCAATATCAACGTTTTCAACTTCATAATTATCAAATACAGGGATCTTAACTTCATCAACGCAAACGAATCCGTTTTCAATTTTTTGTTCTCTGAAATAATCATATAGCTTGTTATTCGCAACGGAAAGAAGCCATGAACGAATATTTATATCCTTAAGATCATCATATTTATCAAAAAAGAAAAGAAATGTATCTTGAGTTATGTCCTGTGCAGCATCCGCATTTCTGCATCTTGAGCAACAGAATTTATAAATATCGGAATAGTATTTTTCTGTTACCTGCTCTGCTGATAGCGGCATGTTTATCATTCCTTTTGTCTAACAAATCTCCAAATAATATTATCACTTTTTTGAGAAAAGAACAAGTATTTACAATAAAATTTTCTTTAAATATTTTGGTAAAAAGCTTATTAGCCTTCATTATATCGGCATTAATGGTGAATTTATTTCATATCCGCAAAAAGGCATTGACGCAAGAATTTTGCCGTTTGTCAATATCTTCATAGGCAAAACAAAAAAAGCTGCATTAAAGCTATGAAAAACTTTAATACAGCTTATGGTTAGTCGGTATTTGGTTTTGGGGTCATTTCACCACACGGCAGCCTCCACTTTTTGTTTTGTGCAAACGCTTGCCACGTTCTTTTCAACGGCATTGTAGCACACAGAATATTCTTTATCAACAGGAAATAATAATTTTAGATTCTTGCCGACACATTAAATTAATTTTGACAATATCATTTACCTTATCTTGCGGATTGTTCCGCTTTCAAATCATATTGCTTCATTTGAATTTACATATATTTTTCTTGTTAAAATTAACTTTTCAGCATTTTCTCTCTCAGCTTATAGTCGGGCAAATATTTTGCAATCAAATCATAGAACGCTCGGCTGTGGTCATGGTGGACAGTGTGCGCCAATTCATGAACAACAACGTATTCAATCGCTTCAATCGGATATTGCATAAGAATATAAGAATAGCAGATATTATTTTTACTGCTGCATGAGCCGAAGCGCTTCTGTGCAGATGTGATTTTTACCGTTCCGTAGCTGACACCCATAATTGCTGCATACTTTTCCGTCAATGCAGGCAGCATTGTCCTCGCCTGCTTCTTATAGGCGACCTTCTCCTCTTCCGACAGCTCCGGGTGATTCATTTTCCTTTCAAGGCTTTCGGCTGTTTTCTTCTCAATCCATTCGCTGTGCTCTTCAATCAGCTTTTTTATTTTACGCTCGGAAAATCGCATCGGTGCACGGACAATCAGCTCGCCGTCTGCATTAATTTGCAAGGCAACAGTCTTGCGCTTTGACCTGATAAGAGTATATTCCATCAAATCACCTCGGAAATATTTTATCACAAGATAAGTCATTGTCAATCAATGAATTGCATTTTTCAACGGCCTGTGATACAATGCTAAAAGTTAGGAGTGAAGAAATGATTACGGAAAAGCTTTATGATAAAGACAGCCACATAAAATTATTCACCGCAAAGGTCATTGACTGCCGTAAAAGTGAAAACGGATTTGAAATTATTCTCGATAAAACCGCTTTCTTTCCCGAGGGCGGCGGCCAGTATGCCGATACGGGCAAAATCGGCGAAACAAACGTTACCGATGTACAGATTATAAATAACGAAATCGTGCACTTTACCGACAAGTCATTAAACATAGGCAGTGAAATAAGCTGTGGAATCGACTGGGAGCAGCGTTTTCGCCGTATGCAGAACCATTCGGGCGAGCATATCGTTTCGGGAATCGTGCATAAGCTTTATGGCTATGAAAATGTCGGTTTTCATCTCGGCGATGACGTTACGATCGACTTTGACGGCGAGCTGACAAGGAAACAGCTTCTCGATATTGAAAAAAGAGCAAATGAAGCGATTTACAAAAATGCTAAATTTACATGCGAATATCCCGATGAAGAAACGCTAAAAAATCTAAACTATCGAAGCAAGCTTGAGCTGACCGAGAACATCAGAATTGTGACTATCGAGGGTTACGATGTATGCGCCTGCTGTGCACCTCATGTTTATTCCGCCGGCGAAATCGGCATAATAAAGATACTGGACTTTGCTCGCCACAGAGGCGGAATTCGTGTTCATCTCCTCTGCGGCAAGGATGCGCTTGAAGATTACGAAACAAAATACGATAACCTGCGTTCGGTCGCAACCGCACTTTGCACCAAGCAGAACGAAACGGCGCAGGCCTTTGAAAAATTCAACGAAGATCACAGTATACTGAAAGTCGAGCTTGCCGCATTGAAACGAGAGCTTGCGCAGCTAAAAGCTTCGGCAATAGAGAATACAGACGAGTGTATTCTGATATTTGAAACAGACACCGACATGAACGACCTGCGAAAGCTTGTACTTAACGGAGCCGAAAAAACATCAAAGCTGTGCGCCGGCTTCTCCGGCAGCGACAGCAGCGGCTATCGTTTTGCCATAGCTTCAAAAAATATTGACCTGCGTGAAAAGTCAAAGGAAATCACCTCGGCATTGAATGGTCGTGGCGGAGGTTCTTCGGAGCTTTTACAGGGCAATGCCGTGTCAACAAAAAATGAAATAGAAAAGTTCTTCAAAGAAAATTTTTGACAGGAGGATTATAATGAATATATGCGTTTACGGTGCTTCAAGCACAACAATTGACCGATCCTATATCGATGCCGGCGAAAGGCTCGGAGAGGAAATGGCAAAAAGAAATATCGGCCTTGTTTTCGGCGGCGGTGCAAACGGACTTATGGGTGCAGCTGCCAGAGGTGAGCATCGCTTCGGCGGAAAAATAATAGGAATCGCTCCCGAATTTTTTAATGTGGACGGTATTCTCTATGAGCATTGCACGGAATTTATTTATCCTGAAAATATGCGTGAGAGAAAGATGAAAATGGAGGAGCTTTCCGATGCATTTATCATTACACCGGGAGGAATCGGAACGTTTGACGAATTCTTTGAAATTCTCACTCTTAAACAGCTTAACCGTCACAACA
>CALBHM010000361.1 GCA_937892835.1 uncultured Ruminococcus sp.
TATGCATGCGTTCATACAGCAACTCATGCCGACGCTCCGTGCCATTTCCTTGACGGCGGCGAAACCATCGAGGATGTTGACCTTAGCAAATATATCGGTCAGTGCACTGTCATTGAGGTTCCGCCGGGGGTTATAACCGGTGAATATGTCAATCGATATTTCCCAAAAAAGTGTTCCCGACTTCTCATTAAGGGCGACGCTCAGTCGTTTTTCATGGAGAGCGCCGCATACGAGGCGGTTGACACGGGAATTTGCCTTATCGGCACCGACGCCGACTCGGTTGGCAAACCGGGCAACCAAATCAAACCGCACAAGGCTTTTTTGCAAAATGGTGTTGCAATACTCGAAAACCTCGATCTTTCAAACGTTGAGCCGGGTGACTATTACCTTATTGCACCGCCTGTGAAGATGGGCGCAATCGACGGCGCCCCCGTCAGAGCAATTTTGATTGACGATTATATTTTATGGAACAGAGTAACCCTTGATTAAACGGAGGACAAGAATGAAAGATTTCATAAAGCAAGCGGCGCATGTTAGGCCAAGTGCAAATCAGCTCAGGCTGTTGACCGAAACGCCCTTTTATGCCTTCATTCATTTCAGCCCTAACACATACACAAATCTCGAATGGGGTACAGGCGATGAAGACCCGACAATTTTTAATCCGGTAAATCTTGACTGTGACGGTTGGTGCGAGGCTGTCAAATCCGCAGGAATGAAAGGCGTTGTCATCACGGCAAAGCATCATGACGGTTTCTGCCTTTGGCAAACAAAATATGCCGACCACAGCATGAAAAAAAGTCCGTATAAAAACGGTAATGGCGATATCGTTAAAGAGCTTTCCGAAGCATGTCGCCGCCACGGGCTGAAATTCGGCTTTTACCTTTCCCCGTGGGACAGACACTCCGAGCTTTACGGCACGGACGAATATAATGATTACTACAAAGCACAGCTTACCGAGCTTCTGACAAACTACGGCGAGATTTTTCATGTCTGGTTTGACGGAGCGTGCGGCGAAGGGCCGAACGGAAAGAAACAGATTTATGATTTTGACGGTTACTTTGAGCTGATACATAAATATCAGCCGAATGCAACCATTTTTAACGATAAAGGTCCGATTCGCTGGTGCGGCAATGAAGACGGTTCATCAAGGCATGCCGAATGGGCTGTCGTTCCGTCCGAGCTTTGTCCTAACTGTGAAATTCAAACCGAGCCGGGACCTTTAAACGGCGACCTTTCCTATATGTATAACATGGACGAAAACATTGGCTCACTGAGCAATATACTTTACTCAAAAGGCTTGGTTTTCGCTCCGTCCGAGGTGGATATGTCAATTCGCCCCGGTTGGTTCTATCACGAAAACGAAGAGCCTCATTCGCTTGACCGTTTATTTGACACATATTTGCGTTCGGTCGGCGGCAACACAACTTTTATTTTGAATATTCCGCCAAAACCCGATGGCACTTTTGACAAAAAAGACGTTAAAAGGCTCAAGGAGCTTGGCGAGAAAATAAGGGGAAGCTTTTCGGCAAATCTTGCCGAGGGCAAAAGAATAACGATTGAGCCGTACCGTGGCAGTGATTCGCAGTGTACGGTTGAAATTGATCTTGAGAAAGAAGAAAATATCGCTTACCTTGAAATATGCGAGAATATTGCCAATGGGCAGCGCATAGAAAGCTTTTTTGTTCAGCGGTTCAATGACGGCAGATGGGAAAACAAATTCGAAGGCACAACTGTCGGCGCAAGAAAAATCGTTCGTTTCAGCGACGAATTTACTGCGATCAAGCTGAGAATTTTCGTCACCGCTTCTCGGGATATGCCCGAGTTCGGAAAAATTGCGGTTTATTAAAGCAACTGTTGATTAATTCGGCGGTTGCCAAAACGGAGGTATGTTATGAAAAGGGTTCTTGATTTTATAATCAGCCTTTTTGCATTGATTATTCTTTCACCATTGTTTCTGATAGTTTCTGTCTGTATTCTGATATCCGACGGAAGTCCTGTATTTTTCCGCCAAAAACGAGTCGGTAAAAACAATGAGCTTTTTGAAATATATAAATTTCGAACGATGAAACGCGGAACAGAGAACGTTGCCAGCAACGACCTCTCCGATGCCAATGTGAAAATAACAAAATTCGGAAAAATTCTTCGTGCGACAAGCATTGATGAACTTCCCCAGCTTCTCAATATTCTCAACGGAACCATGAGCCTTATAGGCCCTCGTCCGCTTATTCCCGAAGAAACAAAAATCAGAGAGCTTCGCCAAGAATATAATGTATACAGTGTTCGACCGGGTATAAAAGGCTGGGCACAGGTCAACGGCAGAGACAACGTTTCGGCAGAAAAAAAGGCTCTGCTTGACAAGGAGTATGTCGAAAAGCAAAGCCTTATGTTTGATATTAAAATTTTCTTTATGACGATTCATCAGGTTCTGTGCCGTAAGGACGTAAATGAGGGAAATAACAGAACTTAATCAGCGTTCAGGTATTCCTCCAGCGTGACACCCTTGGACTTGATTTCCTTTGCCGTCTCAACACCGACGAAGCGATAATGCCACGGTTCATAAATAACCTTGGTGATCGCTCGGGATTTTTCATCCTTGGGATAGCGAAGAATAAAACCGTAATCGGCGGCATTTTCGCTCAGCCATGCAAATGCATCCGTATCCTCAAAGCTTTCGGAAATAGAGCCGATATCCATTGCCAGGCCGGCATTGTGTTCGCTTCCGCCCGGAATCATTACCTCGGTTGCAGCGGCAACGGTTGCCTTTGTTCGGTCGAGTCCGTTCTCGTCGATTTCGAGCTGAATCTGATCCTCAAAAAGCTCCGTTTGAAGATCGTATGGGCGATAACCGGAGATCGGTTTCAATTCTATTCCGTCTTCCAGTGCTTTGTCATACATTGCCTGATAGTACGGTGCAACACGATAATCAAGATATTTTCCCGATCCCTTAACAGCTTCGGCAAGTGCCGGCTCATAACCATCCGGCAAAACATGAGTGCCGTTAAGAAGAATTGATGAAAGAGAAGAATTTGCGTCAATGTTGATTATCTGCGGATTAAATCCGGCATAGGAATACTTATAATCGCTGACAACATTTTGCTTCTTTTCCGTTTTTTCTTCACCGACGGTTGTTCCGTTTTCGGCCGCCGTGTTATCATTCTTTTTGGACATTTCGTCAGAATTGTTCGTTGTGTTCACCCCCGGAATTGTGGTAATCTCAACTTGTGCATTTACTGTTTTTCCGGTGTTTTTATATTCGCTGTGCACATTAACCGCCGCACCGACGGTCGTAATGGCAATAATCAGTATAATTGATTGAATAACGATAAGCTTTATTACACGAGGCGTGATTTTTTTATTCATGAATTCACATCCTTAATTTTTATATTATTATTTTATTCGTTTATTGAGTCATTGTCAACAATGCTTTATAAAAATTATATTTTTGAAAGGAAAGATTCCAATGAAAGCATCGGAAAGCGTAGCAAGATACGATTCGGAAGTTCGTCTTTATACAAACTACGCAATTAAAAACATTAAAAAAGTCTGCAAGGACTTTGGTCCCCGCCCGGTCGGCAGTGAGGCTGAAAAAAATGCTCAGCTTCACATGAAGAAGGAGCTTGAGTCATCATGTGACACCGTCACAAGAGAGGAATACAAATGCTCGGACAAAGCATTCATGGCATGGGTTCCCCTCGGAGCAGTACTTATCCTCTTTTCAATTGTAATGTTTACTCTCGGCATTCCCGTTGCATCGCTTGCAGCTTCACTCGTTACCCTTTTTATCATTCTTGCAGAGTTCATTTTCTACAAGCCTGTACTTGACGTTTTCTTCCCGAAAAAGACCTCAGGAAACGTTATCGGTGTTCGCAAGGCAACCGGAGAAACCAAGAAGCGTATCATCATTGCCGGACACACAGACTCCGCTTTTGAATGGACATACACTTACCACGGCGGTCATAATGTTGTTCTCACAATTATTCTTACTGCTGTCATTGCAATCCTCCTCGGCATCGGCGGAAGCATCTATGCTCTTATTGCAGGCGCACAAGGCATTGTTTGGACAGGCGATAACCTCGCTATGAAGATTATTGCGGTTGTTACCTATGTAACTGTTCCCGTTATCTGCGCAGCTATTGTTTTCACGAACTATAAACGTCCGGTTATGGGCGCAAACGATAACCTTTCCGGTTGCTTCCTTTCGGCTGCAGTTGTAAAATTCCTTGCCGCAAACGATATCCGTTTTGAAAACACAGAAGTTGTTGCAGCCATGGTCGGCGGCGAAGAAGCAGGCCTCAGAGGTACAAAGGCTTACATGAAAGCTCATGCACAGGAATTTAAGGATGAGAAAGACGTTGAAACAATTTTCGTTGCTTTTGACACAATCCGTGAGCACGAATTCATGGCAATCTATGACAAAGACATGACCGGCGTTGTAAAGAACGACAAGAGAGTAGCTAAGCTTCTTCAGGATGCCGCAAAGAGCGTTGGCTATGATGTTCCCATCAAGGCAATCGAGCTTGGTTCAACAGATGCAGCAGCAGCTTCACAGGCAGGTATTCCGGCAGCTTCGTTCACAGCTATGGATCCCGCTCCGGCAAGATACTATCATACACGTCTTGACACTGAGGACAACCTCGACCCGAAGACCCTTGAAATCGGTCTTAAAATTGCTCTTGAAACCGTATTTGATTTCGACGAGAAAGGAATCTGACAGAATTCAATCACTTTTCCCAAATATTTTCCTTAAAAGTATTGGATTTTTGAAATTATTATGGTATAATCAGTTAGTGAATTTATTATTGCTCAAAAGGAGTTGGCATTGTGAATAAAAAAATTGTAAGATTTTCGTCACTCTTGCTTGCATTGCTCATGGTTCTTTCCCTGTGCGCTTGCGGCGAGGAGGAAGAAACATACGATTACAAGTCACCCATACCTACAACTACGGAAGAAATCCTTTCGAGATTTAACGCTGCAATGGCAGACGCAAAAAAGGGCAACCCCGGTATCAGCTACAGCATAGATCAGGGCGCAAGCATGAGCGGCGATCAGAAGGATAAGTGCGAAAACGAATATGTTAAGGCTGCTTTCAAGACCGTTTCAAAGGCTATTACAAAGGAGAACTTCTCCAATGAAACAGCCTATGGTGAGAGCACAAAGGATATTTTCCCAACCTTCGGTTCCGAGAAAGCTCCCGTACTCACAAATGCCGACATCCGTTCCGCATATGTTACGGAGAATAAGGACGACGGTACAGGTGCAACCTACATAATCGTTATCAAGATTTATCCCGAGAATAATCCAAACCAGAATGACAGCATCTACGGAAAGCTTTACAACATCATGGATGACAAGGAAATTCTTTCCCACTTCGATGTTGTTAAAAGCGTTGTAACCGTTGATTCCTACAGTGCACAGTATGGTGAAGGAACAATCCGTGCAACACTCAAAAAAGAGAACAATCAGCTCACAGAGCTTAAGCTTACGAGAAACGTTGTTGTTTCAACAGAGCTTACAGGCGTCGGTACTCTTGCTGACCTTGGTACTGTTCCGTTTGAGTTCAACTATGATGCAACGGAAACCTACACAGTTGACTGGTTCAACCCGGCAACAAAGGATGCAAAACAATAAAACATTAAACAACAAATTACCCTCAACGGAAGCTTTTCCGCTGAGGGTTTTGTCATATCATGATTATTTGCAATAGTTCTCAATATAATTATCAATAGCTTCGGAGATAACCTTAATCGCAACGCTGCGTTCACTTACCTCATTGACCGCCGTTTCTTTATTCTCAAGCGTTTTATATACCGAGAAGAAATGACGCATTTCATCAAAAATGTGCTTGGGAAGCTGGTCAATATCGGTATAAATATTGTAATTCGGATCGTTAAAAGGAATTGCAATTATTTTTTCGTCATTGCGTCCGTTGTCAATCATCGAAATAACACCGATCGGGTAAGCACGACAAAGAGTAAGCGGTTCGAGCGGCTCGGAACAGAGCAGGAGCACATCCAGCGGGTCGCCGTCATCACCGAGCGATCTCGGAATAAATCCATAATTGGCCGGATAATGAGTCGAGGTATAGAGAATTCTATCAAGAATAATCAAGCCTGTTTCTTTATCAAGCTCATACTTTTTCTTGCTGCCTTTCGGAATTTCCACCACGCAGACAAAATCCTCCGGTGAAATTCTTTTCGGCGAAATATCATGCCATATGTTGTTCATAGGTTCACGCTCCTTTGGTTTTATACTAACTTATTTCATAATAATTGTCAAGCAACAGAACTGTCCAAAACAAAATTATTTTTGCCGACGTTAAGCGGTATTTTTTTATTGAATGCAACAAGCGAGGCATTGATTTCGTCACACAGCTCAATACAGATTTTAATTTTTCTGTCGTGCCGTTTCCATGAAACTGTGATTTCACCGTGCGGTGTTGTGATTTTGCCATTCGCAAAATCGAGATATTCTGAAAAGACGGGAGCGATTGTTATTTGGTCATATCTTACAGATTTTTCAGCTTGCTTTATGCCGAGAATCTCTTCAAAAAGGAACTCGGTACTTGCTCCGAACATTGGGTGGGAATGAGAAGCCTCGCCGTTCCAGTTTTCCCAGAGTGTTGTTGCGCCCGCACGTCGCATATAGTCAAAAGACGTATTGCCCTTGTTGGCGAGCAGTCGGGTTGCAAGCTCGCCGTTACCTGTTTTATAAAGCACGTTGAGAAGTATTTCCGTGCCGAATATACCCGTGTCAAATTCTGTTTTTTCGCTGTATTTTTTCACTATATTCTCAATCGTTCTCTCATCGCCGAGACCGCAATCGACGGCAAACGCATTTGCACCCTGAATATTATTGAAAAAGTCTCCCGTTGTCTCATCAAAATATCTCTCCTCCACCGCTCGTGAATATTTTGTGATTAAACTCTCGTATTTGTCATACGGTCTGCCGAGCACCCCGGCGCAGAAAATCAATCGTTTAAGCTGAGAAATAAACATTACTGTATTGACAAACTCTTCGGGTATTTCTATCTTCGTCGGTGCGCACCAATCACCAAGACACCATCCGTCTTTTTCTTCTCGGACAATCAGCCCGTTTTCTGTTCGGCTTTCCATGTATTCAACAAATTTCTCCATGGCAGGGAACATAGCTTCAAGCTCATTTCTGTGGCCGTAATGCCGATAGAACTGATAAGGCACATTGATTATTGCTCCTCCCCATCCGACAGGGCCGCCACCGCCGCCTGCAAACGGCGCAGTATGCTGAACATGGCCTGTCACCTTATCCTGACAGTCCCATATATCCGATATCCACTTTCTATAAAAGCTTTCTGCATCAAATTCGGTCATTACAGCGTTACATGTCAGCTGACCGTCGCCCGTATATCCGAGCCTCTCACGATGGGGACAGTCCGACGGCACACCTGAATGCATATTGGAAAGCTGAGTGTTTACAAAAGTCTTGTAATACCAATTAAGCGTTTCATCGCTGCACTCAAAATCCGATGTCACATCAACGTCCGAATGAATTACTCGAATTTCAACAGGCTTTGCATTGTTTGTGAGAGTAAAATATCTGAACCCAAACCAGCAGAAAAACGGCTGATATATTTTTCCTTCATCTGTTATAAATGTCTCAATCTGCCGCTGCTTATTAAAGCCCACGGACATGTTGTTGAGCGTTAAATCGTCGTTCAGGTTTTCTGCACATTCCATCACGACCGTTTCGCCGGCACGCTCGCACATAACAACCGGATATCCGGAAATATTGCGCTCAATTTTATAAACCGAATACTCTCCGAAATCCTTGACAAGCTCGGGCATAAGGATTTCATTCACTCTGTCTGGAGGACAATCCTGAATATAAAAATCACTCTTCGGAGGAACAACTTCAAGCGGCTCTTCGCCGTCGGCCAATGTTCCGTCGGAAGTATTCCATTTGCGGTCAAATCCGAAAAAGTCCAATGTCTCGCCAAAATATAAATTTGACTTCTTGAAAAATCCCGGCGAGCAAATCACATCTTTTCTGTTGGAATAGAAGACCTCACCGTCAGCATCAAGCTTATAACACAGCCTAATCTCGCCGTAATTCATATTGCCCTCGGCCTTGCGAACTGTCTGATGATAATATCCCCCACCGACAGCTACACCTACAACATTCTTGCCTATGCGCAGATATTTCGCAACATCATATTTCATAACATAAATCCGATGCGACCACTCGTCATTGAGCGGATAGCTCAGGCTCAAATCCGGCCGCTCATGATAATCTGAATATGCCGGGACGAACTCATCAACACCGATACGCTTGCCGTTTATATAAAGAATAAACCAGCCGAGGCCGCAAATCGTTATCTCAGCCTTTTTAATTTGATTTTTTATTTCTATCTCGGAGCGAAACAGTGCTGCATCTAATGAGCAACGTGGGCTAAGCCAACGTGCCTCATCGAAAATTTCTCTGTGCTTCATAAAAATCCCTCAATTAAAAATACCGCCGTATTAAAGCTTATTTGCCTTAATACGACGATCCATATTTTAGTTTATTTTACCGTCGCAGTATATCTGCTTACATAGCCCATGTACTGCTTATTGGCCTTAGAACCGTTAAACGCCTGCTCGTTGCTCTTTGTCCAGCCTGCAATAGCTATGGAGCCGTCCTCAAGCACTGCAACGTCCATTACGCTGTCGTCCTGTTCTCCGTTGAGACGAATTGTTGAGGTTGTCTTACCCTCATCGTTAAGATAAAGGATATATCCGTCCTCTCCGCCGCCTACCTTATAGCCTTGGAAATCCTCCGTTGCCGACTTGGACTGTCCGACTACGGCATAGCCGCCTTCGATACAAACAATTCCCATTACGGAATCGTTATCCGCACCGCCGATAAGTCTTGACCAGCAAACCTGACCCTTGGAATTATATCTGAGAACATAGCCGTCACGCTTGCCGTAATTCATGGTGTAAATTCCGTCGGCTCTCTTGTAAATCGTGAATGTTCCGCCAACGACACAGCCGCCGTCATCCGTTGCGGCGAGTGCGTTATATTCGCTCAGACCCGAGCCTTGAAGATACTCGGCCCAGTCAAGGTCACCCTTTTTGTTAAGCTTAAGAAGCACGGTGTTTGCAGCCTGAATCTTATTGAATCTGATTCCCGAGAAATCTTCATCCGAGGACATAGTTACGCATGTTGCATAAATATCTCCGTCCGAAGTGACTGCCAAAGCGGAAATGTTGTTTGACTTTGAACCTTGAAGAACCTTACGCCATTTGATGTTTCCGTTTTTGTCAAACTTGAAAAGGAATGCCTTTGTGCCGCCCTTTTGCGTACCCGTAAAGAAGCCCGACTCGGAAATAGCCTTACCTCCTGCGACAAAGCCGCCGTCCGGGGTTGCAGCCAAAGAGCTTATATACTCGCCCGTTGAAGAAGAATCGGACGGGAAAATGTATTTCCACATAAATGTTCCGTCCGCCTTAAGACGAATAACAAAAGCCGAGTTTATAGATGCCGTTTTTATAATATCACCGCTTGTAGCCGAGGTATATCCGGCAGCAACGATTGTGCCGTCCTTCAGCTCAATAACATCGTTAATATTAATTGAATCATCGCCGCCGATTATGTATTTCCACTGAACCTTGCCATCTACGGAATACTTTACAAGCGAAGTATGCTGTCCGTCCCATTCGCCGGAAACGCCCTTATAATCGCCGTCCTTTGATGCCGATATACCTGCGGCAATAAATCCTCCGTCCTTACAGCCGATAATATCTCTGAAAGCGTCAAGGCCTGTACCGCCGAAATATTTGGTATATTCGCATTTGACGTCCTCAATCTTTTTCTTTGAAGGTTTGTCAACGCCTACGGTTGTTGATGTCGTTATCTTGCCCGTAGAAACCTTGGTTGTAGGAGTTTTATTAGATGAATAATCCGGAGTTTCGTTGGTTTGCTCAAGCTCCAGCTTTCCGTCCTTAATCTTGCCGGTATAATAAATCATATCGCCAAAGGTATCTACCTCATTCTTTGTGTAGAGAATATTACCCTTAGAATCTTTTTTGCCGGTAGTATAGATCGTCTTACCGTAGCTGTCCTTAAGACCTGTTGAGTAGATTCTGTGGCCCGCCTTGTCAATAATTCCGGTTGCGTCGGTAACCTTACCGTTTGTATCGGTAGCTCCCGTTATAGCCGTAACCTCCTCGGCACCTTTTTTAAGCTCGTCATCAACAATGTCCAAATCATCGGGAGTTTCCGAGATGAGCTTATCGTTCTTTTCGCCGGGAGTTGCGGAATCGCCGCACGCCGTGAAAGAGCATACAGACAAAGCCAATATAAGCAATAAAGCAATTATTTTATACTTATTCATGTTAATTCCTCCTTTAGAGTTTACATTTATGATATCATACTTTGCAATTTTTTTCAATGCCCTATCATAACTGTTTACATTCCTTTAAAAAATACGCTTATTTTATCTTTAAGGTACTTTATTTTAGATTGATTATATAGTATAATATTTGTTTAAGTGAGGTGAATGTTTATGACAAAAAAACAAAGGGCTTTACTTTGTGTTGAAGCACTGAAAAAAGAGTATCCCGATGCGATTTGCTCTCTTGAAGCAAAAAGCGATTTTCAGCTTCTTGTTGCAACGAGGCTTTCCGCCCAATGCACGGACGCTCGGGTGAATATCGTTACGCCTGCACTTTTTGAAAAATATCCTACCGTCGAAGCCTTTGCCAAGGCAGACGTTGCCGACGTTGAAGAGCTCATTCGCTCGTGCGGATTTTATCGCACCAAGGCTAAGGACATTATCGGCATGGCACAGAAAATCCTTTCAGATTTTAACGGTAAAGTACCCGATAATATAGAGGACCTAACCTCCCTGCCCGGGGTCGGCAGAAAAACGGCAAATTTAATTTGCGGCGATATTTACGGCAAGCCTGCGGTTGTCGCCGACACTCACCTTATTCGCATAAGTAATTTGCTCGGTCTTGTAGATACAAAAGACCCGTTCAAGGTCGAGCTTGCCTTACGTGAACTGCTCCCTCCCGAGGAGAGCAATGATTTTTGCCACAGATGTGTTCTGCATGGCAGGGCTGTATGTATTGCAAGACGTCCGGCCTGTGAAAAATGCTGCATGGCGGATTTCTGCAAATCGGCAAAAAATAAAGCAACGCCCAAAATATAGGCATTGCTCATTAGCCCTATTTTTCAGAATATAAAACGACTGACAATCAGCGCAACAGCAGCTCCGGCAACGGCAGAGCCTACAAGCTTTGCGGCAAGAATCAGCCTGCTTCGCTTCAGCCTTGTCGGCGGCGGTGCGCCGGTTTCACCTGCTATTTTCCCCGCTCGTTCTCTGAGCGTGCCCTCGCTGACTTGAGAAAACTCGGGCTTCACAAAGAAGATAACGCGTTCAAAATATTCACAGGTCGGTTTTGTAACCTCAACGACCTGATGATTTACTCCTTTAATCAAACTATCCCTGCTTTCGCTTGTTTTTTCCCTTTTATTGTTGTCATTCGGAATGATTTTTATGCAAGACAAAGTGAATAAAACACGACCGAAAACGACAGCTTGTAACATTTTCCACGTTTTCTGTGGAAGTGTGGAAAACTTTGATTTTTTCACAAAATCGGTGGAAAACTATGTGGAAAGTGTGGATAACTCCTTTCAAAAACGTTGATTTTACGCATTTTTCCACATTTTTGCCCGTTGAAAACATCCTTTTTGTTAAATTATTAACAATCACCGTTGTGCTTTGTCAAGTATTTTTTTGTTATAAAAAGCGGGAATTTTTACTGAAAATTTAATAAATCTTTGTGCAAAACAGAGTTTAAAAAAAGCTTGACAAGAAATGTGTGACAAAAGGTTACAAAATGAATATTTTTACAAAAGCCTATCATTTCATCGTATGAATCGAAGGAGATTTTGTATGAAAAGCTATATTAAGGACAACAGCATAGTTTTTGAT
>CALBHM010000362.1 GCA_937892835.1 uncultured Ruminococcus sp.
GTCTGATACGCTTGCCACCGTTTTCGACGCTGTAACGCATCGCACGGCTGACTATGTCCTCACTCTCGGGCATGTAGCCCTCCAGTGCCTTGTTTATCATTTCAATATGACTCATATAATCATTCCTTTTTGTCAGCTTTCCTGCTTTTCGGAAAGCTCGGTGATTTTCAGCTTTGCCTTTTCAAGGCTCGTGTTGCAGAAAGAAGCGAGCTTCGTGCTTTCTTCAAAGAGCTTTATTGATTCGTCAAGCGGCAGGCTGCCGTCGTCAAGCTTTGTGACGATTTCTTCAAGCCTTGCCATTGCCTGTTCATATGTCATTTTTGCCGCCATTTAAAGCACCTCGCAATTTCTTTCTCCGTCGGCGAATCCAACGGTTATTCTGTCGCCCTTTTCAAGCTTCTTTGAGCTTGTGACGACCTTTTTATCTTTTGTGACTATCGAATATCCCCTTGACATAACTTTCAGCGGACTGAGTGCGTCAAGCCTTGCTACCGTTGCGGAGAATCTCGCATTTTCAGTGTCAAGCTTACGCTGTATGCTCAGAAGTGCACTCGTCAGATAGCTGTCAACAAGCTGCAGCTTTTGATCGATCAGCATCATCGGGCTTCTGTATTCGAGTCTTTCTTTTATAATATCAAGTTTTCTTCTTTCATCATTTATTCGTTGCAAAAGCGTCGCTTCGCACTCGTAAACAACCGTTTGAACAAAGGCGATATCTTCACGGATATCGGGAACGGCAAGCTCTGCCGCCGCCGACGGTGTAGGTGCTCGCAAATCGGCAACGAAATCGCAGATAGTGAAATCCGTTTCGTGTCCGACAGCCGAAATAATCGGAATCCGGCTGTTGAAAACCGCCCTTGCAACAATTTCTTCATTGAATGCCCATAAGTCCTCGAGCGAACCGCCGCCACGTCCGACAATCAAAACGTCGGCGTAGTTGCCCGAGTTGAATTGCTCAATAGCGTCAACGATCTGCGGAGCGGCCGACGCACCCTGAACCTGAACGGGAGCGAGGATAATTTCCGCCAGCGGATAACGCCTTGAAATAACGTTTCTGATATCCTGAATTACCGCACCCGTTGCCGAGGTGACAACGCCTATCCTTGTCGCACGGTGCGGAATCGGCTTTTTATAGCACTCGTCAAACAATCCCTCCTGCGCAAGCTTGTTTTTCAGCTGCTCAAACGCAAGATTGAGTGCGCCCAAGCCGTCTGGCTGCATGTCGTCGATATATAGCTGATACTGTCCGTCACGCTCAAAGACCGAAACTCTGCCCCTGACAATAACTTTCATACCGTTCTCGGGCATGAATTTCAGTCGCCTGTTTGCCGAAGCGAACATGACCGCCTTGACGGTGCAGTTTTCGTCCTTGAGTGTCAGGTAAAAATGACCTGTTCTGTAGTGGTTCGTGAAATTCGAGATCTCGCCGCGGATGTAGATCGACGAGAGAATGCGGTTCGACTCGATTATCTGCTTTATGAACGAGTTGACCTGTCCGACCGAGAGTATCGCGCGGTCATCCCTCAGCGCTTTTTCAGGCATCCGACGCCCTCCTCTCCGATCGCGCAGAGCAAAGCCGTTCCGGCGGCG
>CALBHM010000363.1 GCA_937892835.1 uncultured Ruminococcus sp.
AAACGATAATCAATATGGCAGATGAGCATTTTTCGTTGGAGCAATGCGAAGCTGCATTAACAGTGCCGTATGGCTTGTCATTGGCAGGCAATTCATTTACGTCCACTAAAAAAGAAAATAAAGATATTGTGGCTTGTGTTGATGCCGGAGTAATTAAAGGCGGTGAAACAAAAACTATTTCATGGATCTTGCGTGGAGATTCAAGAGGTGAGTATAATCTTTCAGCGGATTTTAGCTGCGTACTTACGCCATTTATGGAAGATATTTCTTTAAATTTTAAAACAAAGGAACCATTGGTTGTTTATGGTGGTAGTGCATTGGAATTAAGCGTTGATCTGACAGCGTTTGATCCCCAAAAGGATTATTGGACAGCAAAATTTATATTAAAAAATGTATCTGATAAACCGGTTTATAATGTGAACTTTGATTTTAAAGCATATTCGGAATTTGATGGTATTGAAGTAACTGATTTAATACTTAAATATCCAAGCGGGCTTACAGAGCATATTCCTCCTACCGGAAAGGAAGAGTTTCTTCCTGTATTGTGGACCGGAAATGAAAGTATTGATCTGAAAACTCTTAATCCAGGCGAATATATTACCGGATATTACAGTATTTCTGATTTTCAGCAGTTTATTGAACGAAATTAAGTGATTTATGCCGCAGTTGGCTGTGAAACACAGATAACTGCGGCAAGGAAAGGATAATAAATGAACAAACGACTAATATCAGGTCTGCTCTCTGCAGTAATGGCGATAAATGTTATCACAATACTTCCTGCTAATGCATTTGCATTAGGAACAGAGAGTAAAGTATACGAAAAAGACGGTTATACTGTTACATATCAGATAGGCAGCGAATGGAATGGAAATCGCAGTGTTGAAGTTTCAATCAAGAATACAGGTGAGGAATCTATCCTTAACTGGGCGCTTAAATATGATGTTGGCGGAGAGGTGTACAATCTTTGGAACTCCAAAGTATATGACAGCTCGGAAGAATATACGATTATTAAAAACAACGGCTATAACTATGAGATCGAACCGGGACAGTCTGCAAATTATGGGTATATCGTAAAAGGAGAAGAAACTGTTATTCCTGAGGATATTGAACTTTGCAGCCGAAGAATAGATGTTAAATCAGGCTATGAAATTGATTTCAATGTTACAAGCGACTGGTATACAGGATTTAATGGTGAGATAAGTATTACCAACGTTTCGGACGAGCCTATTGAAGCATGGACTTTAAGCTTTGACAGCAATTTTGATATAAACAATATATGGAATGCAAAGCTGCTCACAAGTGAAAACAGAAGCTATGAAGCAGCAAACCAGCTTTGGACAACCCCAATTAAAGCAGGGGAAAGTGCGTCCTTTGGTTTTTCTGCCGAAAAATCTGCAACTGAAAATGCAAACGCTGAAAACTTTGTGCTTACAGCTGTTGTTGTAGGAAGAAGTGCTCTTGAATATCCCGATTTTGATGATATTGATTACGAGCTTGACAGCGATTCCGACGGACTTCCCGACTATTATGAAGATATCCTCGGAACGGACAAGAATAATCCCGATACAGACGGCGATGGACTGACCGACGGTTATGAGGTGTTTTATCTGGGAACAGACCCTCTCAAAGCTGACAGTGACGATAACGACGTTAATGACGGCGATGAGGATCCTGATGGTGACGGACTATCCAATTTAAAAGAATATGAACTCGGTACAGATTCCAATAATGCCGATACCGATGGCGATGGTCTGACCGATGGTGAAGAGGTAAATACTTACGGTACTGATCCCTTGAAATATGACACCGATGAAGATGGAATATCTGATGGTGATGAAATTGCACTTGAACTTGACCCTAACAACAGCTCTACCGATGGCACGCCCGACAGCGAACGCACCTTTAAGCAGGTGATTACTTCCGATTCAGAGGTTCTTTCTGCGATAAATGAAGACGAGGAGACACCTTTCAAAGTTTCACTTGAAATGAAAGCGGCAGGCGTAGCGGAAAATAATGTTTACGCTCGTGAAAGCGGCTATTCCAATGCCATTGAAAACAGTGCGATCCTTGGTGCTGCACCCGAATTTGTTTATACAGATGGGCTTGCTGTTGAAGAGGTGACAGTTAAGTTTGAACTCAATGATTCAGCAGTAAATAATACTCTCGGCACATATGCGGCTGAAAACGACGGATACAAGGGAATAAAGCGTCTTAACGTGTTTATGTTCTTTGAAGATGTTAATATGCTTCTGCCTATTGAGACACAGTATGATGAAGCAAAAAATATTGTGTCTGCCACAACTGACAGGGTGGGTACATACTGCCTTATGGATATGGAACTGTTTTTCCATAATCTTGGTATTGAGCCTTCAAAATCAGCAGATATTGAGGGCAGCGAAGCTATGTCTGAAAATTCGATTGACAATGACAATTACAAATGCTATACTGTAAATGAGATTGAAGCTCGTTCTT
>CALBHM010000364.1 GCA_937892835.1 uncultured Ruminococcus sp.
CGGCAAGCTGATAGATCTTGATCTTGTGAATGACGAACGATATGCCGAAAACTACGCACGTGAGCTTTACGAGCATAAAAAATTCGGCAAAATGCGTATTAAATCGGAGCTCAGGGCAAAAGGAATTGCCGCCGACATCGCAAATGAGGCTGTCGACGCACTTTTTGAGGAGGAAGAACCCGATAATATTCAAAGAATAGTTGATATTATCGGCAAAAGATATTATAATAGAATGAATGATGAAGTCGGACGGAAAAAAGTTTTTTCCGCTTTGCAAAGAATGGGATATTCTTTTTCCGATATTCGTGAAGCAATGAGCGAATTCTCCGACGACGAATATTATGAGGACTATTAAATTACTAAAGGTGATTTTATGAATTACAAAGTTGGAATGATTTCTCTCGGCTGCCCCAAGAATCAGGTTGATGCCGAGCATATGCTTGCAATGATGGACGCCGAGGGCTGGGAAATTGTCGATTACGTTGACGGCTGTGACGTTGTTATCGTTAACACCTGCGGCTTTATTGATGACGCAAAAAAAGAAGCCATCGAAAATATTCTTGACATGGTAGAGCTGAAAAAGGAAGGCGTTATCAGCAAGATTATTGTTACGGGTTGCCTTGCGCAGAGATACAAGGAAGAAATCGTCAAAGAAATCCCTGAGGTTGATGCCGTGGTAGGTATCGGCGCAAACGGTGATATAATTAAAACGGTTGAAGAGGTCATGTCCGGCGTTGACACAATCGAGAAATATCCGCCGCAGTGCGAGCTTCCGCTTGACGGACAGCGAATTCTTACCACGCCGCAGTATTGGGCATACCTCAAAATCGGCGAGGGCTGCTCAAACCGCTGCACATACTGCACGATTCCGTCAATCAGAGGAAATATGCGCAGCCGCAGCATGGAAAATGTTATCGACGAAGCAAAACAGCTTGCCGAACTGGGCGTCAAGGAGCTTATTCTCATCGCTCAGGACACAACGAGCTATGGTCTTGACCTTTACGGCGAGCTTAAATTGCCCGAGCTTCTCAACGAGCTTTGCAAAATCGACTCTATCGAATGGATCAGACTGCTTTACTGCTACCCTGACAGAATTACGGACGAGCTTATCGAAACTATGAAGAATCAGGAGAAGGTTGTTAATTACATTGACCTTCCGCTTCAGCATGCCGATGATAAAATCCTCAAAGCGATGAATCGCAGAGGCGATCAGGCTCTCATTCGCAGCGTGATCTCCAAGCTCAGAGCAGAAATTCCCGACGTTGTAATAAGAACAACATTCATTGTCGGATTCCCCGGTGAGGGAGAAGAAGAGTTTGAAACACTTGCCGAATTTGTCAACGAGATTGAATTCGACCGTTTGGGCGTGTTCACATTTTCTCCGCAGGAGGGCACTCCGGCCTATGATATGGAAGATCAGGTTGATGATGATGTCAAAACTCGTCGTGGAGAGGTCATAATGCAGGATCAGTACAGCATCATGGAGGAAAAGAACAACGAGAAAATCGGCAAGACCTATAAGGTTGTTGTTGAGGATTATGACGGATATTCCGACAGCTACACGGGCAGAACATATATGGACGCTCCGGAAATTGACGGACTTGTAAAATTCACGTCGCACAAGGATCTCGATATCGGCGACTTTGTTGATGTTGAAATTTTTGACGTTGAGGATTACGACCTCATCGGCGAAGCAAAAGCTTAATTAATACACCAAAAGCACATTATTAAGGTACGGTTATAAAATGAATTTACCAAATAAAATTACAATCGGCAGAATGTTTATCGCCCCGATTTTTCTTGCGATATACCTCGCCGGGATTGAACATAAATTTTTAGTTTCTGCAATTATTTTTGCCCTCGGTGCAATAACAGATGCGCTTGACGGACGAATTGCACGAAAGAATCATATTGTCACGAATTTCGGCAAGCTGCTTGACCCGATCGCCGACAAAATGCTTGTAACGGCGGGGCTGCTTTGCTTTTTTAAAGACGGCCTCTTCCCCAAACGGAAAAATTTAATAAAAATCACCCCCGCC
>CALBHM010000365.1 GCA_937892835.1 uncultured Ruminococcus sp.
CGACACCTCCCCTTGATTCAACCAAGGGGAGGCAAGAGTGCCGGCGTCCCAAAACTTGTATTAAGCTCTCACTGCGCAAGGCGGACATCTTGCCCTAAAACGGATAAACAACACGATTACTTGCATAAAATGCATTATTATTCATTTATCATTCGCTGTCCTGCTTGCCGCTTTTCAATAAATAATCCATTTATGCATACGGCAACGTGCTATTGAAGTCAAACGCCTTGTAAATTTGCATATAATATTTCACGCACTTGAAAATCCGTTGTGCATATATACAAAATCAGTCGAAGCATGAAAAAAGTGCTTGCATAAATATACATTTTATGCTAATATATGTGCATAAAACACAGACAATACTGTATATCGGAGGTATTATTATGAATAAGAAGGATATCAAAAAAATTGTACTCGCTTACTCGGGCGGACTTGATACATCAATCATCATTCCGTGGCTCAAGGAGAACTACAACGATCCCGAGATAATCGCTGTTTCGGGCAACGTAGGTCAGGCAAGCGAGCTTGAAGGACTTGAGGAGAAGGCTCTCAAGACAGGTGCATCAAAGCTCTATGTTGAGGACCTCACAAAGGAGATGCTTGACGAGGTTGCTTTTCCGTGCGTTCAGGCAGGCGCTCTTTATGAGAACTATCCGCTCGGCACAGCTCTTGCACGTCCGATCATTGCAAAAAGACTTTGCGAGATTGCCGAAAAAGAGGGCGCAGACGCTATCTGCCACGGCTGCACAGGCAAGGGTAACGACCAGGTAAGATTTGAGGTTGCTATCAAGGCTTTCGCTCCCGACATGACAATCATCGCTCCGTGGAGAGAGTGGGACATCAAGTCTCGTGACGAGGAAATCGACTATGCAGAGGCACACAACGTTCCTCTTAAGATAAACAGAGAGACAAACTACTCAAAGGACAAGAACATTTGGCATCTTTCTCATGAAGGTCTTGACCTTGAAGATCCGGCAAACGAGCCGCAGTACAACAAGCCTGGCTTCCTTGAGATGGGTATTTCTCCCGAGCAGGCTCCGGACAAGCCGACCTATGTAAAGATTCACTTTGAGAAGGGCGTTCCGACCGCTATCGACGGAGTTGAGATGGATTCCGTAGGTATCGTTACAAAGCTCAACGAGCTTGGCGGCGCAAACGGCATTGGACTTCTCGACATCGTTGAAAACAGACTTGTCGGCATGAAGTCAAGGGGTGTATATGAGACCCCGGGCGGAACAATCCTCTACAAGGCTCATGAGATGCTCGAGACGATCACTCTTGATAAGGAAACTTCGCACTATAAGGCACTTGTAGGTCATAAGCTCGGCGAGCTCGTATACAACGCTCAGTGGTATTCACCGCTCACTCAGGCTATCCTTGCTTTTGTTAAGGAGACTCAGAAGACCGTTACAGGCGACGTAAACGTTAAGCTCTACAAGGGCAACATCATCAACGCAGGTGTAACATCTCCGTTCTCACTTTACGATCCCGAGATCGCAACATTCGATGAGGACGAGGTTTACAACCAGGCCGATTCGGCAGGATTCATCAACCTTTACGGTCTCCCGACCAAGGTTTATTCAAAGATGAAGAAAAAGGCCGGTCTTGACTAATCAATAAATAATCGGAGAATTAAAAAGCTATGGAAAAGATGTGGGCAGGCAGGTTTGCCAAGGAACTGAATAAGGAAGCCGATGATTTCAATTCGTCGATCCATTTTGACTGCAAGATGTATAAGCAGGATATAACGGGTTCGATGAAGCATGCGACAATGCTTGCAATGCAGAAAATCATCACCGACGACGATTGCGACAAGATTCTTGCCGGACTCCAGTCGATACTTGACGACCTTGACAGCGGTGCTCTTAAATTTGATATGGATGCCGAGGATATTCACATGTTCGTTGAGTCTGAGCTGACGAAGCGTATAGGCGACGTCGGCAAGAAGCTCCACACGGCGAGAAGCCGTAACGACCAGGTTGCCGTTGATATCCGCCTTTATCTCAGAGATGAGACAGAGGAGATTATTCCGCTCATCAAGAATCTGCTTGCAGCCATTCTTTCCGTTGCCAAGGATAATAAAAACACGATTTTGCCCGGATATACTCATCTTCAGCGTGCTCAGCCGATAACCTTTGCTCATCATCTTTTGGCTTACGCTATGATGTTTATCCGTGATATCGGAAGGCTTGAGGACGCAATGAAGAGGATGAATTATTCTCCTCTCGGCTCCTGCGCCCTTTCGGGTACAACATACAATACAAACCGTGAGTTCGTCGCCGAGCAGCTCGGATTTGACGGAATTACGCTCAACAGCATTGACGGCGTTTCCGATAGGGATTTC
>CALBHM010000366.1 GCA_937892835.1 uncultured Ruminococcus sp.
CTTCATTTTTGAATTCTTTCATAATGCAACACTCCAAAACTCAACCAACGGTTTACACTTTATTTATATTTTATATTGACCTTTGATATTATTATATGTTACAATATGATATCAATTTGTAGTATAATTTGACGTTTATACCGAATTTTGCAGCGTTTATACCGCCAAAGCGAACATTGCTGTGAAAATATGTTATAAATTGTTTATGTAAATCACCTTTTTTAACAAAGGGGTTTAATAAAAATTTTAAACGGAGGAATATGTATGAAAAAAGTCATGTCATGGTTTCTTGCCGTCGTGCTGGTTCTCGGAACAGTTCCGGGATTAATTTTTGCCGTCGGTGCTGAAGAAGCCGAAGAACCGATCAAGATTTACACTAAAGAGGACCTTGACAACATCAAAAACAATATGTCGGGCAGCTATGTGCTGATGAATGATATTGTATTCGATGATTCGGATTATGTCAAGGGCGGCGATTTTTACAATTCGGGAATGGGTTGGTTCCCGATCGGCACACTGAGCACACCGTTTAAGGGAAAGTTCGACGGAAATAACCACGCAATCAAGAATCTTTATATCAACAATCCCAATGGTGATTATCAGGGATTGTTTGGATTGGCGTATAATGTTGAAATTAAAAATCTTCGCATGGAAAACGTTAATATCACAGGTAAGAACTGCGTCGGTGCAATTTGCGGAGAGATGAGGGAAAATAGTAATATTACTAACTGTATCGTTAAAGGGTCTGTTAAAGGTAATGATACGGTTGGCGGACTTTTGGGACAGCATTATTACGGTCAAGGCGGCAACAGTGTTTCCAATTCAATAAACTACTCCAACGTCGAAGCAAATTACACAGTCGGAGGAATTTGCGGTAAGTTGCAGTCAGAATATAGGACTCCAAAAATAAATTCATGCGAGAATTCCGGAAATGTTACAGCAAACAAATCGGGGGCAGCAGGAATTGTCGCCGTAAGTTCAGGATATTCAAGCAAACACACAATATATAATTGCTATAATACCGGCAATATCACAGCTCCTGACAAATGCAGCGGTATTGTTTGTGACACAAAATATACTGATGTTAAACACTGTTACACAATCGGCAAAATCACAGCCGACACAAATTACAGTGCAATAGCAAGCAATGTAGGATCTTACACCACCATCACCTTCTGCTACTACCTTGACGAAAGCATTGAAAATCCGACAAAAGTTACAGGTATTTTAAAGAGCGAGGATCAGCTCAGAAAGCAGAGCACCTTTGAGCAGTGGGATTTTGAAAACACATGGACAATCAGCAAGAATAAGGAATACAAATACCCCGAGCTTCAGGCTCTTGCATTCAACGGCAAGGTTGATCTTTCCGGCAAAACCGATGTCGGCTCGGATATCACGGCAACGCTCAGCGTAAACAGTGCCGACGGAATCGACACCTCAAATGTCAGCTTCAAATGGTTCATTGACGATGAGGAAGTCGAGGGCAAGCAGACCGAGGAATGGAACAAGAGTGTTTACACCGTTCAGAATTCCGATAAGGACAAGAAGCTTTACTGCAAAGTTACCGTTCCGACCGATAACGGCGACGAGGTAATCATCAGCGACAAGCTCACAATCACATGGAAGCATGACCACAGCTATTCAAAGACCGTTACCGCTCCCACCTGCACCGAGAAGGGCTACACAACCTATACCTGCGAGTGCGGCGCATCATACATTGACGATTATGTTAACGCTCTCGGCCACGACTTCGGCGCATGGAAAGAGACAAAAGCTCCTACCTGTCAGCAGGAGGGCGAGCTTACAAGAAGCTGTTCACGCTGCACGGCGACGGAATCAAGCCCCGTTGAAAAGATTGCGCACCGTTACATCAAGTCCGTAACTCCCGCAACCTGCGAAAAGGACGGCTACACAACCTACACCTGCGATATGTGCCACGACAGCTACAAGGCTGACGTCACCAAGGCAACAGGTCACAAGGACGGCGAATGGAAGGTAACAAAGCCTGCATCATACACCGAGGACGGAGTTAAGACGCTCTACTGCGCACACTGCGGCAAGGTGCTTAAGACCGAAGCGATTGCAAAGCTTTCCGGCAAAATCACATCGGTTAAGGTTGACAACCTTACAATGAACTATAAGGACACCAAGACGCTCACACCCACCGTTAAGGTTGACGGAAAGGTAAAGTATAAGGTGACCTACAGCTCATCGAACACCAAGGTTGCCAAGGTTGACGCAAACGGAAAGGTTACGGCAACAGGCAGAGGCTCGGCAAAAATCACCTGCACCGCAACGGACGAATACGGCTATTCCGTTTCCGCCGTCAGCAACGTTAAGGTCGATTACACAACCTCACAATGGTTGATCGTCATCCTCCTCTTTGGCTGGATTTGGTATTGATAAAGTGAATACATAATAGCAAACCTCCTCTTGATTTGGTTCAAGGGGAGGTTTGATCAGTTTCTGCTGACTTTATAATTGAGTTATGAGATTAACGCCCCATTCAGCCTCCCCTTAAATGATTTAAGGTAGCAAAGCGGCGACACGGAAGTGAATGACAGTCCGGTGGATTGTCAGAGCCGTGGCGTGACCGAGTCGCAGCGAGACGGTGGCTCGGAGAGCCGGTAGGGATAAAGATTAAATAATTCAATATAAATAAGGCGGCGAAATTTCATTACATTTATTTTATAAAAATCAAACTCAAACTCTTCCACCTCATCACCGTCTTATGACGGAGCTTCTCCTCAAGGAGAAGCCATGGTTGATTGCTTCTGACCTTGGGTCGATGTGGGCATCGACCCCTACGGAATGTGCCTTTATCGAACTTCGTCGTAGGGTGCGATGCCCACATCGCACCTTTGAAAGTCTGATGAAATCGTTTTCAATGCCAAAAAATCTCTTGCCTCCCCTGCAGGGTAGCCGAGAATTAGTTGACTTTGCTGACAGTGTCTCGCTGCGACGTGACCGAGTCGACACTTCGCTACCGCCTATATAATTTTTCTGCTAACTAAAAAAAGACTGCACCATAGCTCAAAGTGAACCATGATACAGCCTCAATTATTGCTTATTGATTATTTATGGTCTCTTCTTCCGCCTCTCGGGCCACCTCTGCGGCGGTCACCTGACGGACGTCTCGGAGCGTCGGAAATTTCATTCTCGGGAACAAGACCCTCTACCTCGATAAGAGCCTCACGGCGTGAAAGATTGATTCTGCCCTGATCGTCAATCTCACGAACCTTAACGATAACCTCGTCGCCTACGTTAACAACGTCTGTTACCTTGTCAACTCTCTTGACATCAAGATGGCTGATGTGAACAAGACCCTCTTTGCCCGGAGCAATCTCAACGAATGCGCCGAAGTCCATAATTCTTGTTACAACGCCCTTATAAATAGCACCGACCTCGGGGTCGTTAGCGATAGTCTCAATCATGAAGATAGCACGCTTTGCGTTCTCAATATCCTGAGAGCATACAAATACGCTACCGTCCTCTTCAACGTCAACCTTACAATCGCACTCTGCGCAAATCTTCTGGATAACCTTACCCTGCTTACCGATAACCTCGGCAATCTTATCAACGGGAACCTTGGTCGAAAGCATCTTCGGAGCATACTTTGAAAGCTCTTTTCTCGGCTCGGAGATAACCGGAAGCATGATCTCGTCAAGGATGTAGCAACGAGCCTTGTATGTCTTTTCAAGAGCTTCCTTGATGATTTCCGGAGTAAGTCCGTGAACCTTAAGGTCCATCTGGATAGCTGTGATACCCTTCTTTGTACCTGCAACCTTGAAGTCCATGTCGCCGAAGAAGTCCTCAAGACCCTGGATATCAACCATTGTCATGAAGCGGTCACCCTCGGTGATAAGTCCGCAGGAGATACCTGCAACGGGAGCCTTAATCGGAACACCGGCAGCCATAAGTGAAAGAGTTGAGCCGCAGATTGAGCCCTGTGATGTTGAACCGTTTGAGGAAAGAACCTCGGAAACAACACGGATGCAGTACGGGAACTCCTCAACCGACGGAATAACCGGAAGAAGTGCTCTCTCTGCGAGTGCGCCGTGACCGATCTCACGACGTCCCGGTCCTCTGCTCGGGCGAGTCTCGCCGACGGAGTATGACGGGAAGTTATAGTGGTGGATATATCTCTTTTCGGTCTCGCTGTCGATACCGTCAAGCATCTGAACATCGCTCATAGGTCCGAGTGTTGTGATTGAAAGGCACTGTGTCTGACCACGAGTAAACATACCTGAACCGTGAACACGGCTGAGGAGGTCAACCTCTGCGTTAAGCGGACGAATCTCGTCGATTCCACGACCGTCAACACGCTTGCCCTCATCAAGAAGCCAACGACGAACGATGAACTTCTGAAGCTTATACATACAATCGTCAATCTTAGCGATATCATCGGGATAAACCTCGTCGAACTTCTCATGAACAGCGGCATAAATCGGACGAAGAGCCTCGTCACGGATTCTCTTGTCGTCTGTATCAAGAGCAACCTTAACGTCGTCAATAGCGAACTCCTTGATAGCCTCGAACATCTCGGGAGCCGGATCATTTGACGGGAAGTCGATCTTCTCCTTGCCGACCTCGGCACGGATGCCCTCGATGAACTTAACGATCTCCTGGTTAACCTTGTGAGCATACATGATTCCGTCGAACATATCCTCATTGGATACCTCGTTTGCGCCTGCCTCGATCATAGCAACAAGATCCTTGGTAGAAGCAACCGTAACGGCCATCTGAGAAACCTTTCTCTGCTCCTCGGTCGGGTTGATGACGTACTCGCCGTCTATAAGGCCGACTGAAACGCCTGAAATCGGGCCGTCCCATGGGATAGCCGAAATTGAAATAGCAACCGAAACGCCGATCATAGCGGTAATCTCGGGTGAGCAATCGGGGTCAACGGACATAACCGTTGCAACAACGCCAACATCGTTACGCATATCCTTCGGGAAAAGCGGACGAATCGGACGGTCGATAACACGTGAAGCAAGGGTTGCCTTCTCCGAAGCCTTGCCCTCACGGCGCTGGAAAGAGCCGGGAATACGGCCTACGGAATAGAGCTTCTCCTCAAAGTCAACCGAAAGAGGGAAGAAATCAACGCCCTCTCTGGGCTTGTCTGCCATTGTTGCTGTGCAAAGAACCTCAGTCTCACCGTAACGGATAAGACATGAGCCGCCGGCGAGCTGAGCCATTTTACCGGTCTCGACTACGAGCGGACGTCCTGCAAGTGTTGTTTCAAATTTTCTGAAATCCTTGAAAAACATTTTAATACCTCTCTGTAAAATTTTATTTCTACGTCGGGCAAGGATTTAGCAATAAATCCGCAGTTTGAGTTTCAAGCTGTCGATTCACTGCTAAAGCCGATAAGCTGCCCGACAAATAGATACTTTTTTAAAATCGACGCAGAGGCAGACAGTAAAAGAATGCTGTCTGCCTCATAATGCCGAAATTATTTACGAATACCAAGTCTTGCGATGATAGCACGATATCTCTCGATATCAACTTTCTGCAAATATGCAAGAAGGTTACGTCTGTGACCAACCATCTTAAGAAGACCTCTTCTTGAGTGATGATCCTTCTTGTGAGTCTTGAGATGCTCTGTAAGGTCGTTGATTCTCTTTGTAAGAACAGCGATCTGAACCTCCGGTGAACCTGTGTCACCCTCGTGAAGAGCGTACTCGGCCATGATAGCCTGCTTCTCTGCCTGTGTCATAATTTTTCACCTCATTAAATATTATTTTGCGCCGACCTCCCAGGTTACGGCAGGTGAACACCGCATAGCGGTAAAACCCGTAATCCGAGAAAGCGGAAACACAACGTTAGTATTATACCACCCAAAATCGGGTTTGTAAAGTGTTTTATAAAAAAATATGCGGAATAGCGATTATATATTTACGCCGTCTCCCCTGCCGCCTTTTTCTTGAGTATCTCGACCAGCTCATACGTCGTTCTGCAATCGTCAAGTGCACGGTGGGATGCACCGCTTATTCCGAAATAGTCCTTCAAAAAAGACAGCTTATGGCTTCTCAGCTCGGGAAGAATTTCTTTTGAAAAAAGCAATGAATCAAGTGTCCTGTTGCACGGTTTTTCGCCGAAAAGCAATGCTGAATTCCACGAAATAAAGCGCATATCGAAACCGATATTATGGCCAACGATCGGCATATCGCCGACAAAATCGAACAGCTCGCAAAGCACGGTTGAAATATCATCGGCATTTTCGAGCATGGCGTTGTTTATACCGGTCAAGCCGAAAATAAACGGACTTATCTCCTTATCGGTGTGAATCAGCCGAGAGAACTCATCCGTAACGATATCGTCCTCAACCCTGACGGCGGAAACTTCAATAATATCGTCCGTTTTGCAGTTCAAACCCGTTGTTTCGATATCGACAACGACAAAATCATGTGTATTCAAAAAGTTTTGTGCAACCTTCATTTTCTTCATCCTAACCGAAAAATTCGATTATAATAATACCATATTTTTATTTTCATTTCAACTCTTTACTTATAATTTCAATTATGTTAGAATACCTCTATCGGAGGTAATTAAAAATGTTTTTCAGAAAAAAAGATAAAACACCAAAAAACTATAAAATAGATGAGCTTAAATTCCTGAGCGATGAAGCAAAGAAAGCCTTCAAAATTCTTGAAATCACCGAAACCTCTCAGCTTATCGGCAAGGAGGGCGACAACTTCTATCTTGACTACTGCGTCGAGAGCGGCGACGTTGCCGACAAGGTTATTCTTTATGAGATGAGAACTGCCGTTTATTTTGCCAACACGCCGAAGCCTGACGAGAAAAAACTGCGCTGGTGGTACTGGAAGGACAGCAATACAGAGAAAGAGGACATGCTTGAAGATGACGAATAACGGCAAATACACTTCCACAAAAATCGCCTGTTACGCAGGATATTTTGTTCAGGCGATCATCAACAATCTTGCATCACTTTTCTATGTTATTTTTCAGGACGAATTCGGACTGCATTATTCACAAATCAGCTGGCTTATACTTATCAACTTTGTGTCGCAGATTTTTATTGATTTCACGTCGGTAAAAATCATTGCAAAGGTCGGATACCGTGTATCTATCGTCTTCGCTCACATTTTTGCGGCGGCAGGACTTATCCTCTTGGGAATTCTGCCGAGGGCATTCGGCAATCACTATATCGGACTTATCATTCCGATAATTATTTATGCAATCGGATCCGGACTTATCGAGGTTCTCGTCAGTCCGATAATTGAGGGTCTGCCGCTCAGCAACAAGTCGGGTGAAATGGCATTTCTCCATTCGTTCTATTGCTGGGGTCAGGCTTCGGTCGTGCTTATTACAACATTTGCAATCAAATTTATCGGCACGGAAAATTGGATATACATGCCGATGCTTTGGGCAATTATTCCGATAATCAACATGTTCGCTTTTATGAGAGTTCCGATTGTTCCGCCCGTTCCCGAGGGCGAAAGCGAAATGAGGATTCCGGAGCTTTTCAAAGAACCGACCTTCATTATTTGTGCTATTCTAATGCTCTGCGCCGGCGCAAGTGAAATTGCAATGGCTCAATGGGCTTCAACATTTGCCGAGAAAAGTCTCGGTGTCAGCAAGTTCACCGGTGACCTGCTCGGTCCTTGTCTGTTTGCCGTTCTGATGGGTTCAGGTAGAGTCCTTTACGGCTCGTTCGGTGACAGATTGAATCTGCGCCGAGTTCTCAGCTTTTGCGCAGGACTTTGCATTGTCAGCTATCTCACGACATCACTTGTCCCCATACCGATCGTTTCACTCATCGGCTGCGGACTTTGCGGCCTTTCCGCTTCTACGATGTGGCCGGGAATTTTCAGCCTTGCAGCAAAGGTTTTCCCGAAGGGTGGTACGGCAATGTTCGCCATGCTTGCGATGTTCGGCGATTTCGGCTGCGCATTCGGCCCGTGGATAACAGGAATACTCTCTGATGCGGCTCAGGCAAACCCATCAATTACAATGGATCCTTTGAAATTCGGTCTTATCTTCTGCATCGCTTTCCCGATTCTTATGATAATTCTTTTGAACTTCACGAAGTCAATGAAGAAAGTTAAATAAGCAAATGGGTTGAATGTACGTTTAATACATTCGACCCATTTGTGCAGACACGGCACGGTGAACAG
>CALBHM010000367.1 GCA_937892835.1 uncultured Ruminococcus sp.
GAGCCCGGGAAAATAAAATTTTTTATTTTGGAATAACCCCCCATTTCGACGGTGACCCATGTTACAAGACCACCCGCCTCTACTCCAAGGAGCACGAATGGCTCGTCAATGCGGATTAAAAACTGCTCCGAAAATAATTTTTATCAGACTTTCTCGGCGTAATTATGTTCGATAAAGTACAATTCGTAGGGGTCGATGCCCACATCGACCCAAGGTCAGATGAAGTTAAATCTCGGCTCCCCTGTATGGGAGCCGGCGCGCAAGCGACTGAGGGAGTAAGGTTTGAGCAAACTTTAATCTTTATCCCCTCCGACTCTACGAGCCACCTCCCCTTGAATCAATCAAGGGGAGGCTGAGCGAGACGAGAATTTAATATTTTTATTTAGAGTCAGCAGAAGATATCTAAGCCTCCCCTTATGGTAAGGGGAGGCGTCTTTGACGACGGAGGGGATAAAGAAATGGTGAATTAAAGAAGAATTTCAAGGTGCGATGTGGGCATCGCACCTTACGAAAAAGCAGCAGAAAAGAACAATTCGTAGGGGTCGATGACCACATCGACCCAAGGCCGACAGGAATTCAACTCGGCTTCCATGCAGGGGAAGCAAGAGAAATGTCAGAAGAAAATCTATATTTAATCTTGTCACGCCCTCAATACAAACAAATCAAAAAAGCAAGGAAGTGCGTGACCGTTCCGCCAAGGATGAAAAGGTGAAAAATAAAATGATAATATCTTTTGAATCTGCCGATTGAATAGAAGATTGTGCCGAGACTATATATTGCGCCGCCGAGGACGAGCAGCCCGAAAAGAAGCAGTGCGTTCGGGTCGCATTTATAAATCGGATAGAAAAGAAAAATGCACATCCAGCCGAGAACCATGTAAAGCACCATTTGAAGCTTTTTATATTTTTCCTGATCTATAAACGTCAGCGTAATTCCGAGAATGGCTGTCACGACGCTGACCGAAATGCAGGTGATTGCAAGTACTTTGTAATAGGGGAGGACGTCGAGAATCATCATCGGTATGCTTGTGCCCGTTATCAAAACAAAAATGACAGAATGGTCAACAAGTCTTGCAACCTTTTTCGCTTTTCCCGGGGAAAGTCGGTGATAAATCGACGAACCGCTGTAAAGAATAATCATAGCGGCACCGAAAATTATCGAGCTGATTATGTGACTTATGTCATGTGATTTCATGAGTAAAACTGCCGTTGCGACTGCCCCGAAAACAACTCCTATAAGGTGCGATATTGAATTCGCTTTATCCTCTTTTTCCGTATAATACGGCAGATTAACATTTTCCAAAACCATTTTGATTACTCCTTTATTTATAATATATTAACTCATTCACCGAGCCGCCGTTCAAGTTCAATGCCCCAAGCATTGAATTCCAAAATTATTCTGTCGGCGGTTTCTTTGATTTCATTGTACGCCGAAAGGACGCAAAAGTCACCCTACACTGTGTTTTCGGCTCTCTACACCGGTTCTACTCCGAGTAGAGTGATTTTTTTGAACTCTACCGGCTGTAATTCGACGTTTTTTGAAAAAAATTTCCTTTAACTCTTGATAAATCTTTCACAGACTGATATAATAATTGAGATTGGGAAACCCCCGAAAAACCGAAAGGAGATTTTTATAATGAACTATTCAGCAGAAGTTCAGGGAATGTGCTGTGTAGCCAAGGGTCCGAAACATGATCCGGCTCCGATTCCCGAAGAAGGTAAGTGGATCGCTGCAAAGCAGATCACTGATATTTCAGGCTATACCCACGGTGTGGGCTGGTGTGCACCTCAGCAGGGTGCTTGTAAGCTCTCTCTTAATGTTAAGGGCGGCGTTATCGAAGAGGCTCTTGTTGAGACTATCGGCTGCTCAGGTATGACGCATTCCGCAGCTATGGCAGCTGAGATCCTTCCCGGAAAGACAATTCTTGAGGCTCTCAACACTGACCTTGTCTGCGACGCTATCAATACAGCTATGCGTGAGCTTTTCCTTCAGATCGTATACGGCCGTACACAGTCCGCTTTCTCAGAGGACGGTCTTGTAATCGGCGCAGGTATGGAGGATCTCGGTAAGGGTGCTCGCTCAATGGTCGGCACAATGTACGGCACAAAGGCAAAGGGCGTTCGTTATCTTGAGATGACAGAGGGCTATTGCACAAGAATGGCTCTTGACGCTGACGATCAGGTTATCGGTTATGAATTCGTTTCTCTCGGCAAGATGACCGACTTCATCAAGAAGGGCATGGAGCCGAACGAGGCATATGAGAAATCCAAGGGCACATACGGCCGCTTCGACGAAGCTGTTAAGTATATCGACCCGAGAAAAGAATAATTGAAGGAGGAATAACGCAATGGCACAGTTTGAAGGTTATGAGAGACGTGAGGCTAAGATCCTCGGCGTTCTTAAAGAGTACGGTATTTCCTCCATCGACGAATGTAAGGAAATCACACTTGCAAAGGGTATCGACGTTGACCAGATCGTTCGTTCAACTCAGCCCATTTGCTTTGAAAATGCTATCTGGGCTTACACTGTAGGCGCAGCTATCGCTATCAAGATGGGTTGCACAAAGGCTGCTGATGCCGCTGCCGCTATCGGTATCGGTCTTCAGAGCTTCTGCATTCCCGGTTCTGTTGCCGAGAACCGTAAGGTTGGTCTCGGTCACGGTAATCTCGGTAAGAGACTTCTCTCCGAGGAGACAGAGTGCTTCGCATTCCTTGCAGGCCACGAGTCATTCGCAGCTGCCGAGGGTGCTATCAAAATCGCTCTTAACGCTAACAAGGTTAGAGTTAAACCGCTTCGTGTTATCCTTAACGGTCTCGGTAAGGACGCAGCTATGATCATCTCCAGAATCAACGGCTTCACATACGTTGAGACAGAGTTTGACCCGTACACAGAAGAGGTTAAGGTTGTTTACGAGAAGGCTTATTCAAACGGCCCGAGAGCCGATGTTAAGTGCTACGGCGCTGACAACGTTCCCGAGGGTGTTGCTATCATGAAGCTTGAGAATGTCGGCGTTTCCATCACAGGTAACTCAACCAACCCGACTCGTTTCCAGCATCCCGTTGCAGGCACATACAAGAAGTGGTGTGTTGAGAACGGCGTTAAGTATTTCTCGGTTGCTTCGGGCGGCGGCACAGGCCGTACACTTCACCCGGACAACATGGCTGCAGGCCCGTCTTCATACGGTCTTACAGATACAATGGGCCGTATGCATTCCGACGCTCAGTTCGCAGGTTCTTCATCTGTTCCTGCTCACGTTGAGATGATGGGTCTTATCGGTATGGGCAACAACCCGATGGTTGGTGCTACCGTTGCAACAGCTGTTGCAGTTGAAGAGGCTATGAAATAATTAAGCATATCAACACTTTCAGAGCTTCGCTCACTTCGAGCGAGGCTCTTTTTCTGTCTTGAAATCGACTTTTAAAAACACCCTCGGTCCTCATTTGTCCTCCAAATCCGATTTTGCCCTTTTTTACA
>CALBHM010000368.1 GCA_937892835.1 uncultured Ruminococcus sp.
CATTTTACTCAGCCGCCGGCGAGATATACCGAAGCGTCTCTTATCAAGGCTCTTGAAGAGAACGGAATCGGACGTCCGAGCACATACGCAACTATCATCACAACGATAGTTAAACGTGAATATGTAAAGCGTCAGCAGAAACAGCTCTATCCTACGGAGCTGGGTGAAGCGATAACGAAGCTCCTTAAGGAGAAGTTTTCAAAGATAGTTAACACGAAGTTTACTGCAGGCATGGAGACCAAGCTTGACGAGGTCGGCGAGGGAAAGGAAGATTATATCGCCATGCTCCACGAATTCTATGATGAATTCGATAAGAACCTGCAAAAGGTTAAGGCGGATATGAAAGACGTCAAGATTCAGCTTGATGAGGACGTTACGGATATTCCGTGCGAGAAATGCGGCAGAATGATGGTTATCAAGGTTGGCCGTTACGGCAAGTTTCTTGCTTGTCCCGGATATCCCGAGTGCAAGAACGCAAAGCCGCTTGTTACAAAGACCAATGCAAAATGCCCCAAGTGCGGAGGCGAGGTCATTGAAAGAAAGTCAAAGAGGGGATTCCCGTTTTACGGCTGCTCAAATTGGCCCGAGTGCGACTTTATGACATGGGATAAGCCAACCGACGAAACCTGCCCGAAGTGCGGCAAGTCGCTCTTTAAGCGCAGAGGCGGACTGATAGTTTGTCTTGATGAGAATTGCGGATATGAGCGCAAGGCAGAAAGAAAAAGCAAGAAAAAGGAAGATCAGTAAATGAACAGAGTTCTTGTTGTAGGCGGAGGTTTGGCAGGCGTTGAGGCTGCGTGGGCACTCGCAAACAGAGGTGTACCTGTCACAATAGCCGAGATGAAGCCGAAAAAGCATTCTCCTGCCCACAAAACGGATATGCTCGCAGAGCTTGTCTGTTCCAATTCGCTCAAGGCTCAGCGTGTCGGCTCGGCGGCAGGGTTGCTCAAAGCCGAAATGGAAAGGCTCGGTTCGATCTGCGTTGAATGTGCAAAAAAATGCAGCGTTCCGGCAGGCGGTGCGCTTGCTGTTGACCGTGATGAATTTTCCCGCATGATAACGGAAAAAATAAAGTCACATCCGCTCATTGAGCTTGAATGCCGTGAGGTTACGGATATTCCCGAGGGCAACGTTATCATTGCTGCAGGTCCGCTCGCTTCCGATGCTCTTGCAGACAAAATAAAAGAGCTTTGCGGCGGTTCACTCAGCTTTTTTGATGCGGCCGCTCCGATAGTTACGGACGAGAGCATTGATAAATCATGTGCCTTTACTCAGTCGAGATATGACCGAGGCGGTGAGGACGATTACCTCAACTGCCCGATGAATAAGGAAGAATATGAGAGCTTTTATAACGAGCTTGTCAATGCCGAATCGGCGGAGCTTCATTCCTTTGATAAGAAAAAGGGCGTTTATGAGGGCTGTATGCCGATTGAGGTCATGGCTTCGAGAGGTGCCGATACAATGCGCTTCGGCCCGTTGAAGCCCGTTGGATTGAGAGATCCGAGAACAGGCCATCGCCCATGGGCGGTTTTACAGCTTCGCCGTGAGGATTCAAGCGGCACGATGTATAACCTTGTCGGATTTCAGACGAATCTCAAATTCGGCGAACAGAAGAGAGTATTCTCCATGATTCCTGCACTGAAAAATGCGGAATTTGTCCGCTACGGTGTGATGCACAGAAACACATTTATTGATTCCCCGAGACATCTGAATAGCGATTTTTCATTCAGAGGACGTAACGGTCTGTACTTTGCAGGTCAGATCACAGGCGTTGAGGGCTATATGGAGTCTGCATCGTCGGGAATTCTTGCCGGAATAAATATGGCAAACAGACTGGCGGGCGAAGCACCGCTTGAGCTTCCCGATTTCACGATGATGGGAGCACTTTCAAAATATATAAGCAACGAGAGCGTGACGGATTTCCAGCCGATGGGTGCAAATTTCGGAATTCTGCCGCCGCTCGATGAAAAGATAAGAGATAAAAAATTGAGATACGAAGCTCTTGCAAAGAGAAGTCTTGATTTTTTCAACGAAAGGTTCGGTGAAGATGAAACCTGATATAAATGAGCTTCAGCAAAAGCTCGGATATGAATTTAAAGATGAGTCGCTGTTGCTGCGTGCGCTTTCTCATTCATCATATTTCAATGAGAACCACGGCACGTGCGAAGGCTCGAACGAACGCCTTGAATTTCTCGGCGATTCCGTTCTCGGCTTTATAACAGCGGAAAACTTTTTTAAGAATTATACAGATTTCCCGGAGGGAGATTTAACAAAGCTGCGTGCGGCAATGGTATGCGAAAAGTCGCTTGCATCATTTGCCCGTGAAATTCAGCTCGGCAAATACCTTATGCTCGGCAAGGGCGAGGTTGTAACAGGCGGCAGAGAGCGTCCGTCGATTCAGGCGGATGCATTTGAGGCTGTTATCGCCGCAATCTATCTTGACGGCGGCATGGACGAAGCGAGAAAATTCGTCCTCAAATATATTGATGAAGCTATAAAAAAGCATCGCTCTGTCAAGGACTACAAGACCATGCTTCAGGAGGTTGTTCAGCGCAACCCGGGCGAGATCGTTGAATATGTTCTTGCAGGTGAGAGCGGCCCCGACCATGATAAAAGATTTGAGGTTGAGGTTCATCTCAATTCAAATGTAATTGGCAGGGGCGTTGGCAAAAGCAAAAAACGTGCCGAGCAGGAGGCTGCAAGGGAAGCCTTGGAGCTTATGGGACTGTGAAGCATGTAAATGTGGGACTTTTTGTTCCGCATAACGGCTGTCCGCACCAATGCGCATTCTGCAATCAGCGTGCAATCTCGGGTCAGAACAAGCAGGTTGCGCCTGCCGACGTCGATGAAGCGGTCAAAATTGCAATGAACAATCCCGACAGCAGGGGCGGCGAAATTGCTTTTTTCGGTGGCAGCTTTACAGCAATCGACCGTGACGTTATGATCGGTCTTTTGAAAGCAGCGTACAAATACGTCGAAAACGGAAGCTTTAAGGGCATACGCTGTTCGACACGTCCCGATGCGATTGATGATGAAATTTGTCGAATTTTGAAATCCTACGGTGTTACGGCGGTTGAACTTGGCGCCCAGAGCATGAGCGACGAGGTTCTGCGGCTCAATCGCAGAGGTCATACCTCGCAAGATGTTATTAATGCGTCTAAAATGCTGAAAAGCTACGGCTTTGAGCTTGGTCTTCAAATGATGACGGGACTTTACGGCTCGACGGATGAGGACAGCATTGACACGGCGAAGAAAATTATTGCTCTGAAGCCTGCAACGGTCCGTATTTATCCGACCGTTGTGCTCGAAAACACCGAGCTTGCGGAGCTTTATAAAAGCGGCAAATATCAGCCCGAAACGGTTGACTCGGCGGCTGAGCTTTGTGCAAAGCTGCTTTTGATGTTCCATGAAGCGGATATAACCGTTATCAGAACGGGACTTCATTCCGGCGGCGGTGTCGAGGGCGAATACCTTGCCGGCGCATATCATCCGGCATTTAAGGAGATTTGCGAGGGTAAAATTTACTTCAACAAGGCTATAGAATATATCAAAGAAAATAATATTCCTCAGGGAAAAATAACTATTTTTGTTGCTCCGGATGCGATTTCAAAAATGACGGGGCAGAAACGCTGTAATATCGTGAAGCTCGGGGAAATGGGCTACGATGCTAAAATTACAGCGGACAGCAAAACAGGCAAGTATCAACTTTACATAATAAGGAACGAAGAATTATGAGATTAAAAGCGCTCGAAATGCAGGGCTTCAAGTCCTTCCCCGACAAAACGGTCTTTAATTTCAATCACGGAATGACGGCTGTTGTCGGCCCTAACGGCTCGGGTAAAAGTAATATTGCCGACGCCGTGCGCTGGGTTCTCGGTGAGCAATCGACGAAGAACCTGCGAGGCTCAAAAATGGAAGATGTCATCTTTGGCGGAACGAAGGTCAGAAAACCTCTCGGCTTTGCCGAGGTTACTCTGCGCCTTGACAACACAGACAGAACTCTCAATAACGACAAGGACGAGGTTTCCGTAACACGTCGCTATTATCGTTCGGGCGAGAGTGAGTATATGCTCAACGGTCAGATCGTCCGTCTGCGTGATATTCACGAGCTTTTCATGGATACAGGTCTCGGACGTGACGGCTATTCTCTCGTCAGCCAGGGCAGAATCGCCGATTTGATTTCTTCAAAGTCGGGGCAGCGACGTGATATGCTCGAGGAAGCGGCAGGAATTTCTCATTACAGATATCGCCGCAACGATGCTAACAGGAAGCTCGATCAGGCGGAGGAAAATCTGGTTCGTCTGAGAGATATTCTCTCCGAGCTTGAAAGCCGTGTCGGCCCTCTTAAAACGCAGAGCGAAAAGGCACAGAAATTTCTTGTCCTTGCCAAGGAGAAAAAGGAGCTTGAAATCGGACTTTGGCTTCACACAATCGACACCTCAAAGGTCAAATTGAGGGAGCAGGAGGACAAGCTTTCCATTGCCCAGGGTCAGTACGATTCGATTGAGGCTTCACTCTCTCAGATCGAGAACGAAACAGAAGAAATTATCGCCAAGGGTCAGGAAATTACGATTAAAATCGACAATATAAGAAACAACTCGACAAGCTATGAGGAAAAAGCCGTTCAGCTCGAGGGTCAGATATCCGTTGAGAAGAACACCATTCTTCATAACGAGCAGACAATCGAACGTATTAAGCGTGATATGAGTGACGCTTCAAACAGTGAGAATTCACTCAAAAAAGAAGTCGAAGAAGCCGAAGCGGAAATTAACGAGCTTTTGGGCGAGATTGAAAAGAAGCGCAAGGAGCTTGACACGGCGGCGGCAAGCATAGCCGATACGAAGAACGAGACGGGCGAATTCTCGGACAGAATTGCCGAGCTTTCGCAGAAGATAACCGCCCTCACTCAGAAGGTCGGCGAAAAGAGAATCGAAGAAACCACGGCGAATTCATCTATTGATGAAATCAAGGGTCGTGTCAGCAACATTGAGGGCGTGCTATCAACGAGGAACGGTTATATAACCGAGCTTGAAGAAAAACGCAACACTTGTCAGGCACAGCTTGATAGGCTCAATGACACGGCGACCGAGATTATGAATGCCGTTTCTGGATATAATCTCCGAGTTCAGTCCCGTCAGGAAAAGGCGGATAAGCTGAAATCGGCAATCGACGCAAGAGGTCTTGACATTCTCCAAAAGAAAGACAAGGTTCGCCTTTTGGACGATATGGAAAAGAACATGGAGGGCTATTCGGGTGCAGTTAAAGCCGTTGTTCGTGAGGCAAAGGGCGGCGCACTCAGAGGAATTCACGGACCGCTCTCTCAGCTCATCAGCGTTGAGGATCGCTATGCCGTGGCGGTTGAAACGGCTCTCGGTGCGGCGATACAGAACATTGTAACCGACAGCGAGAATGACGCAAAGCGTGCCATTAACTTCCTCAAGGAGAAGAAAGGCGGACGTGCGACATTCCTGCCGCTGACCTCCGTTAAGTCGAAGCCGTTTACCGAAAAGGGTCTTGACGACTGCTACGGTTTTGTCGATATGGCGGATAAATTACTCGATTACGACAGCAAATACAACGAAATAATTCAGTCACTTCTGGGCAGGACGGCGGTTGCCGAGGATCTCGACAGCGCAATTACCATTGCGAAGAAATATTCATACAGATTTAAGATAGTTACTCTCGACGGTCAGGTCGTCAATGCCGGCGGCTCAATGACCGGTGGTTCAAGAGGACATAATGCAGGTATCCTCAGCCGAAGCAATGAGAAAGACAAGCTCAATTCGCAGATTGCAAAGCTCGTTGCCGAACAGGAGCAAGATAATGAGACATACAAAAAATTGAGTGTGGAGCTTTCGTCTGTCAAGGCTGATCTTGACGCTTCACAGGCTGACCTTAAACGCACGCAGGAGGACGTTATCCGTAAGGAAAGTGAGCTTGCACTTATTGAGGGTAAGCTGGATACAGCTAATGCGGCTCTTGAAGAGCTCCGCCGTGAAAAGAAGTCGGCATCGCTGAGAATCAGTGACCTTGAAGCGTTGAAAAACGAAGCTCAGGCCGAAATTGACAAGCTCAACAAGGAAATGGGCTCGCTGCAGGCCGATCTTGACGTTGTGACTCACGGCAGGGAGAAGCTCGAAGAAAAGAAAGAGGAGCTTGCACAGACCGAGGCAAGAATCAATCTTGATATTCTTGCTCTCGAAAAGGACATTGAGGCCAAGAAAGAGGCAGTTGATCTTCTCAATCGCCGTATGGCGAGCCATGAGGGCAGACTGGATGACCTCAACGATGAAATTGCGGTGATTGAAAACGCAAACAAAGAAATTGAAATAAAGATTCAGGAGCTTTCAAAGCAGGCTAAGGAGCTTCATGAACTTGGAGCAAGCGCAAAGAGTGACATTGAAACGCTCATTGCAGAACGTACAAAGTGCGAAGCGAGAAGTGCACAGCTCCGTTCGGAGGAGCGTTCGAAGTCAGCCGAGCGTGAAAAAATCAGCGGAGAGCTGGCACGTCTTGAGGAGCGCAAGGCTCAGATGGAGCAGCAGCTTGAAAATGCAATCAACAAGCTCTTTGATGAGTATCAGCTGACAAAATCCGAAGCTGAAGCACTTGAAATTGTGATTGAGGATTATCAGCAGGCACACAGAAGATTGCAGGAAATCAAGGGCAAAATTCGTGCTCTCGGCAATGTAAACGTCGGCGCAATCGAGGAGTACAAAGAGGTTTCCGAGCGTTACGAATTCATGAGTGCTCAGCTTGAGGATATAGAGAAATCGAGAGATGAGTTGAACAGGCTCATTACAGAGTTGACGAGCAAAATGGCAGAGCAGTTCAAAGCTCAGTTTGTGCGTATCAACAGCTATTTCGGCGAAACATTTGTCGAGCTTTTCGGCGGCGGCAAGGCGGAGCTTATTCTCGAAAATCCGAACGATGTGCTTGAATGTAACATTGAAATCAAGGTTCAGCCGCCGGGCAAGAATGTTCAAAATATCGACCTGCTTTCAGGTGGCGAAAAGGGATTGGCAGCCATTGCGCTTCTTTTCTCAATCCTGAAGGTTGCCCCGTCTCCGTTCTGTATTTTCGACGAGGTTGAAGCTGCACTTGATGACGTCAACGTTGCCCGTTATGCACGTTATGTTCGCCGTATGACGACGAATACGCAGTTCATTCTCATCACCCACAGACGAGGCACTATGGAAGAAGCCGACGTCCTCTACGGCATCACGATGCAGGAGGAGGGCGTTTCAAAGATGCTCGAGCTTCAGACGGCGGATATGGCAAAGAAGCTCGGAATAAGCTAAGGAGCAAGTTATGATTTTTAAACAATTTACAACCAATGAAATAAAAGCCACGGGTTGGCTCAGAAATCAGCTTGAAATTCAGGCAAAGGGTCTTTCCGGCAACCTTGACAAGATGTGGAACAGCGTTAAGGATTCAAGCTGGATCGGCGGTAATGATGAGGGCTGGGAGCGAGTTCCCTATTGGCTTGACGGCTTTGTGCCGCTCGCTTATCTCCTCGATAACGACGATATGAAAGCCCGTGCGAAGAAATATATTGACGCTATTCTTGAGCGTCAGTGCGAGGACGGCTGGATTTGTCCTTGCGAAAAGGAACAGCGTGTTAACTATGATATTTGGGCTTGCTTTATAATCTGTAAGGCTCTTGTTGTCTATGCCGATTGTTCCGGTGACGAGCGAATTGAAAACGCCGTCAGCCGTGCACTTCAAAATCTCAGCTCGCATATGAACAGCCGAACTCTCTTTGACTGGGGTGCGGCTCGCTGGTTCGAGTGCCTTATTCCGATTCTTTGGCTTCGTGAAAGAAAGCCGGAGGATTGGCAGCTTGACCTCGTTGACAAGCTCTACATACAGGGCATTGACTATAAAAAGATGTTCAAATCATGGCGATATGCCGAGAGACGTGAAAATTGGAGCTATCTCAATCACGTTGTTAATATTGCAATGATGCTTAAGGGCGAAGCGTTGATGACAGAGATTAACGGTGGAGACCCGAATGAATTTGCAAAGCAGGCGATGGAGATTCTTCTGCGTGATCACGGTATGGCTTGCGGCCATTTCTCCGGTGACGAGTGTTTGAGCAGCACAAGCCCTGTTCACGGCTCGGAGTGCTGCTCCGTTGCCGAGGCAATGTATTCTTACGAATGGCTCGTTGCACTGACAGGTGACAGTTACTGGTCTGAGCGATTGGAAAAGACTACCTTCAATGCTTTCCCGGCGACCGTTAGCCCCGATATGTGGACGCATCAGTACGATCAGCTGACAAATCAGGTTCAGTGTGCACGCTTCCCGGACGGCAAACAGCCGTTTGATACGAACGGCGAGGAGTCGCATATTTTCGGTCTTGAACCGAATTTCGGTTGTTGCACTGCTAACTTTAACCAGGCTTTTCCGAAGTTTGCAATGAGCACAATGATGAAAACGGAAAACGGTGTTGCGATATGCGCTGTTGCACCGAGCAAGGTCGAGACAGAGATTGACGGTGCAAAGCTTGCCGTTGAAATAATCACGAATTATCCTTTTGAGGACGGTTATAAAATTAAGGTTAATTCGGCGACGCATGATGAGCGTGAAATATTTGTCCGTGTTCCCGAAAAGGCTGTCAGTGCAACGATTGACGGCGAAGAGGTTGATAACGGCTTTATAAAAATCACCCGTGATTTCTTTGGAGAAAGCATTATTGATGTTCGCTTTGATTTCAAGGTTGAGCTGACAAAACGACCGAGTGGACTTTTCTGTGCCGAACGTGGCAATCTTGTTTTCTCGCTTCCGATAGGCGAGAGATGGGAGAAAAAAGAGTATACCCGTGACGGAGTTGAAAGAAAATTCCCGTACTGCGACTATGAAATTTTCCCGACAACGGATTGGAATTACGGCTTTGCAGACAGGAATTTCACCGTTGAATTCGGCAAGGTAGGCGATGTTCCGTTCTCTCCCGACGGCACACCGATAAAGCTTAAAGCGAGAATGGCGCAGGTCGATTGGAAGATGGTCGACGGCAGATGTGAGGAACTTCCCGAAAGCAAAAAGGCAATCGGTGAACCGATTGAAAAGGAGCTTATCCCTTACGGCTGTACGAATCTTCGTATGACCGAGATGCCTATAACAGAATAAAAAATGAAATGCACGGTTTCGGCCGTGCATTTTTTGTGCTAAAACTATTGGATTTTTTGAAATTACATGGTATAATATTTTAGCCACACAACTTAACAGTCTGCATACCTTTTACGGTTAAGAATTGCTTGGTGCTTTTTTATCTTTTGATAAAAAGCACAGGCTCTTTTCTGCATGAGCGATTTTTGACCGTGTATGCTGATGTTGTGTGGCGCAACCGAGCCGTGTTTTTTTGTGCGTGGCTTCGGCTGCGCACTTTTTATTTTATGGGGGAAAACAGTTATGTCATTTGCAGAAGTATTCAGGGCAGCCAGGAAAGAAAAAAAGCTCACCCAGCAACAGCTTGCCGATGAGCTTGAAATGGATCGTTCTGTAATTTCGCATTATGAACGTGGGAAGTCCACGCCGAATTTTGACAGCATTCCAAAAATCTGTAAAATTCTTGATTTAAAATATGATGATATTTTTGATTAATTGCCTTGCGAATATTTTTCGTGAAGCTTCAGCGGATAAGTTGCGTCCTTAAACTCCCAATGCTCCAGCCCGTATTCAACGGCGGCGACGGGCGACAGGCTTGTTACCTTTTTGTATTCGTCCGCCTTTTCCCACTCATCTACCGGGATAACGTTGAAGCTCATGTTAACACTGCTGCCGAAAAGACACGGGTCGATTTGACCGAGCGTCGTTTCCTGTGCAAGGCGTCCGTGAGCGAGGTAGGGAACATCTGCACTATTGCATGTTACGCTTTTTTGAGCAAGATAATCGGCTCTGTAGACGTATGAATCATAGTTCTGCGCCGTGAGCACAAGCATAATACAGCAGCCTGCAACGAAAGCAACAGGTGCGGCAACACTTAAAAATCGCTTGATTTTTTTATCAATGCCGAGCATTTTAATCAGATACATTGCATAGCAGAAAAGAATCGCAAATGTGGTGAAAAATGTTCTGTCGCCTCTGTGGTTTACGATTGTCATCGGTGCAACCGCACTGCCGAGCAGGACAATGGTCATGACAAGAGATGCAATCAATTTACTTTGCTTTGAAAGAATTGATATCACAAAAACTGCAATTAAATAAATTACCTCGAGTGGCAAATATATCATTGCCAGTTCGTTTGCTTTTTGCGCAAAAATTACAGCAAAAACGCAGGTCAACGGAAAAACTGTGAGAATCGCAGTCAAAATAAATTTTATAAATTTATTTGTTTTGCACTGTCTGTAAAGCACATAAATCATGGCAACAGAAATTATCACATAAATGATAACATATTGATTTGCAAGCAGCGCAAAGCTTCTCAGCGTCGAGGTGATGTTAAAAATCAAAGCTTTCGGTTCGACATATCCCCTGTAATAGTCGAGTTTTTGTTTGGTGTCCGTAAGTTTCGGAATGAGATACATTATCAACGCACCGACTACCGAAAAAATCAAATTCAGTATGCCGGGCATGGATACTTTCTTGCTGTTTACGAGATAGATCTCCGACGATAATCATTGCCGCAACGCAGAGAATGACGATTGTTGTGTTTTCGCTGAAAAGGCACGCACAGACCGCCGAAAAGCCGAGCGGAATATAAAAAAGACGAGAGCTGTCGGCCTTCAATTTTTTTATGAAAATTCCCGACATCAGCGCAAAAGCGAGCGGAACGGCATAGTTACAGAAGGCGGCAATCATGCAATAAACCTCACGTATTATTCCGACCGCCGGGAATGCAATTACTGCCCCGATGGGAAAAATCGCTTTCGGATTATCGCTGAAAAACAACTTGTTGGCAAGAAAAACAATCAATGTCAGGAAAAATGCCGTGACAAAAATTGCCGCTGTAAAATGATGGGAAAAATAAAAGCCGAGCACATTGCCCAAGAATCTTCCGTTGCCGTAAAACAATGCTTCATGCAGAACACTGACGATATCGCCCTTGAAATCCCTTGTGAAAAGCAGGACATCGTACTGAGGGTATGTAAACATATATGACAGGGCAAAGCCTATGAAAATTATAATATATTGAACAGAAGAAAGAATAACAGACTTTTTCGAGGTCCTCATTTACTTCACTCCCGTAAATCTCAAATTTAATAAAACAAAAAAGGTCAGACAAAATGCCCGACCTTTTTATTTTGTTTGAATTATTCAGCAATAACTGCCTTTGCAGGGTTGATGCGTACGCCGGGGCCCATTGTTGTGGCAACAACGCAGCTTCTGATGTACTGACCCTTTGATGCGGCCGGCTTTGCCTTGTTGATAGCGTCAAGCAGAGTCTTGTAGTTCTCCTGAAGCTTCTCAGCACCGAACGAAACCTTGCCAATCGGGCAGTGGATGATGTTTGTCTTATCAAGACGGTACTCAATCTTACCGGCCTTAGCCTCTTCAACAGCCTTGGCAACGTCAGGAGTAACTGTACCGGCCTTCGGTGACGGCATAAGACCACGGGGGCCGAGAACCTTACCGAGACGACCAACAAGACCCATCATGTTGGGAGCTGCGATAGCAACGTCGAAATCAAGGAAGCCTTCTCCCTGAATCTTAGCAACGAGATCCTCAGCACCGACGATCTCTGCACCTGCTGCAGCTGCTGCATCTGCTGCGTCGCCCTTAGCGAAAACAGCAACTCTAACCTTCTTACCTGTACCGTTCGGAAGAACGACAGCACCACGAACCTGCTGGTCAGCGTGACGAGAGTCAACACCGAGACGAACGTGGATTTCAACAGTTTCATCAAACTTAGCGGAAGAAGTCTTGACTGCGAGATCAAGAGCCTCTGCCGGATCATAAAGCGTAGCTCTGTCAACGAGCTTTGCGCTCTCTAAATATTTCTTACCGTGTTTCATAAGATATTCCTCCCATTATAGTGGTTAAATCGGATTTTACCTCCCACGCGGGAGCATCAGTCTACAACAGTAACGCCCATGCTGCGTGCAGTACCGGCGATCATTGACATTGCTGTTTCGATCGTTGCTGCATTCAAGTCAGGCATCTTCTGTTCAGCGATTTTTCTAACCTGCTCACTTGTGATTGTGGCAACCTTTGTCTTGTTAGGCACACCTGAACCGCTCTCGATTCCGCAAGCCTTCTTGATAAGAACTGCTGCGGGCGGTGTCTTTGTAACGAAAGTAAAAGTACGGTCTGCATAAACCGTAATAACAACGGGGATGATAAGACCTGCGTCGTTCTTTGTACGCTCGTTGAATTCTTTTGTGAATGCCATAATGTTAACGCCGTGCTGTCCGAGTGCCGGACCAACGGGCGGAGCCGGTGTTGCTTTGCCGGCAGGGATCTGAAGCTTAATAAAGCCTACTACCTTCTGAGCCATTTCTTGCACCTCCAAAATAATGTGGTTCGTCGGAGCAATTTGATTGGAATTTTTGCTCCTCCCACAACGGAGCCGAAGCTCCATGCCCCATGGGGACATATAAATCAAGCCCTGTGAGCTTAATTATCTTTTCATCAGTCGGAAATCGGTTCAACCTGATCAAGCTCAAGCTCAACCAGCGTCTCCTTACCGAACAATGCGGAAACCGTAACCTTAACTTTGTTGTTATCAAGGTCAATTTCCTCTACCTTACCGGTGAAGCCCTCAAAGATTTCATCGGTGATGTTGACTGTGTCGCCAACCTCATACTTGACTTCCACTACCTTCTTCTCAACGCCGAGTCTGTAAACCTCTTCCTCGGTAAGGGGAATAGGCTTGCCCTCCGGACCTACGAAGCCTGTCGCACCTCTTGTGTTGCGGATAACGAGCCATGCTTCGTCGCTGATTTTCGGCATATCGTTTTCATCAAGGAAAGTTGCAATTTTAACCATAACGTAACCCGGGAAGATTTTGCGTTCAACCTCACGGGTTTTACCGTCCTCACGAACCTCGACGACGGTTTCGGTAGGAATCTTGACCTCAAAGATCTCATCCTGCATCTTGCGGTTTTCGGCAGCTTTCAAAACGTTTGTGGCTACTTTGTTTTCGTAGCCCGAGTAGGTATGAACAACATACCATCTGGCATCATTTGACATTGCCGTTCCTCCGTCTCGCTGAATTTATTGAGCCGCTGTTGTGCTGCTGTCGGTTATAACATTGATTCCGGCCGTTGTTGTTTCAGAAGCGGTCGTAGTTTCGGCAACAGTTGTCGTTGTGCGGTTCTCTGCGGCAGTACGAAGTCCGTTAATGCCCTTAGTCAGTCCGAGGTCAACAAGGAATACGAGTACGCCGACGATTGCAATACAAACAATCGTTACAACTGTTCCCTTGAGGACTTCCTTTGCGTCAGGCCATGTGATCTTTTTGAGATCGCCCTTGCTGTTCTTGAAGAAATTCTTTATGGCTTTGCCCATACGCGCGAAAACATTGGGCTTATTATTCGGCTTCTTTGAAGTCTTTTCTTTTTCAGCCTTTGCGATTTTCTTAGCAGCTTCGGAACTCTCTTTCTTTGCCATAACAGTTCTCCTTCCAGCTTACTTCGTCTCTTTGTGGAGAGTATGTTTCTTGCAGAATCTGCAATACTTGTTCATCTCCAACCTGTCGGGTGTGTTCTTCTTGTTTTTCATTGTGTCGTAATTGCGCTGCTTGCATTCTGTGCAAGCGAGTGTAACCTTAACTCTCATTTCGGCACCTCCATTTAACCGGTTTGCCCGGGATTTTAAGCCTCCCTCATGCGGGAACTTACGCCCTGTAAGTTCCTAAAAGAGGGTACAAAAAAAGAACCCTCTTTAAAGAGGTACAATTATTCTATCACAATAAGCAAGTATTGTCAAGCAATTTTTGCTTATTATAATGTAAAACGACGATAAATTTTGCGTGTATCAATATGTAG
>CALBHM010000369.1 GCA_937892835.1 uncultured Ruminococcus sp.
ACCACATAATCGAAGGCTCTTTCAAGTCGGTTGCCAGAAGTCTGCGTACAGCGGCAAGCATTGACAAGGCTTTTGCCGATGAAATTCCGTCAACAAAGGGGTTGCTTTAATGATAGCGATAATTGATTACGGAGTCGGCAACCTGTTTTCTCTTTGTTCGTCTTTGTCGAGTATTGGGGCGCAGGCGGTTGTAACTTCGGATATTGAAACAATAAAATCTGCCGATAAGCTCATTTTGCCGGGTGTCGGTGCATTTGCCGATGCCGCACAAAAGCTTCGTGAAAGCGGCATGGATATTGTCGTTAAGGAGCAGGCTGCGGCAGGCAAGGATATTATGGGAATTTGTCTCGGAATGCAGCTGCTTTTTGAGAAAAGCTTTGAGTACGGAGAGCATGAGGGTCTCGGACTTCTTAAAGGTTCTGTTATTCCGATGGAGGGAACGATTCCCGAGAACCTGAAAATTCCTCATATAGGCTGGAATGCCCTGCATTTTGCAAAGCCGAGCGGACTTTTTAAATACATTAATGAAAACGACTGCGTTTATTTTGTCCATTCTTATTATGCGACGGATTGCGACGACAGCGTGATTGCAACAACGGAATACGGTAAAGAGATGACTGCCGCAGTTGAACTCGGAAATATAAAAGGCTGCCAGTTTCACCCCGAAAAAAGCGGCAAGGTCGGCCTAGCGATTCTCAAGGCTTTTTGCGAGGGTTAATTCATAAGAAAGGAACGATTATACAAATGATAATACTTCCTGCAATAGATTTGCTCGACCGTAAAGCGGTCAGACTGTTGAAAGGTGATTATAATCAAGTGACCGTTTACAGTGATTCGCCGCTTGAGGTTGCCGAAAAATTCAAGTCGCTCGGTGCGACGCATATTCATATGGTTGACCTTGACGGTGCAAAATACGGCACTACGCCAAATATGGATATTGTAGCCGATGTGGCAGAAAAGACAGGACTTTTTGTCGAAATCGGCGGCGGAATCCGAAGCATGGATACGGTGAAAAAGTATAGCGACGCCGGAGTATCCCGTGTCATTCTCGGCACTGCGGCGATATGTGACGAAGCTTTTTTGAAAGAGGCTGTCAAGGCTTACGGCGAAAAGATAGCGGTCGGTGCCGACGTTAAGGACGGCAAAATTGCCGTTAAAGGCTGGCTCGAACAGTCAGATGTAACGCTTGATGAATTTTTCCTGAAGATGCAGAATCTTGGTGTGAAGAATATAATCTGTACCGACATTTCCCGTGACGGTGCAATGAGAGGAACAAACCTTGAGCTTTACCGTGAGCTTTCGGAAAAGTATTCGCTTGATATAACCGCTTCGGGCGGAGTTTCAAGCATTGAGGACGTTAAAGAGCTGCGAAAAATGAATCTCTACGGCGCAATAATCGGCAAGGCATATTACACCGGAGCTGTTGATCTTAAAGAAGCAATCGAGGTGGCGAAATGATTACAAAAAGAATTATTCCCTGCCTTGATGTAAAAAACGGCAGGGTCGTCAAGGGTGTAAATTTCAAGGGGCTTTCAGATGTTTCGTCGCCCGTCGAGCTTGCAAAATACTATTCCGACAACGGAGCGGATGAGCTTGTTTTTTACGATATTACGGCATCGTTTGAGGAGAGAAAATTATTCACGGACATACTTTGTGAGGTTGCAAGCCGGATTTTTATTCCGCTGACGGTTGGCGGCGGAATAAACACCGTTGATGATTTTGACAGGGTGCTGAAATGCGGCGCAGACAAGGTCAGCGTGAATTCCGGTGCAATCAAAAATCCCGAGCTTATCCGTGAAGCGGCGGAGCGTTACGGTAATCAATGCGTTGTCATTTCCGCCGATGTTAAACGAGTTGACGGCGAATTTCATGTTTTCGCAAAGGGCGGCCGTGAGGACACCGGCATGGAGGCGATAAGCTGGATAAAGCGTTGCGTTGACCTCGGAGCAGGCGAGGCGGTTGTCAATTCGATTGATACCGACGGCGTGAAAAAAGGCTTTGATATCGAGATGCTGAAGGCGGTTTGCGACGCTGTTAATGTGCCTGTTATCGCATCGGGCGGTGCAGGCGGAATTAACGATTTTGTAGATTTGTTCCGTGAAATTCCCGATATTGACGCAGGGCTTGCCGCTTCAATCTTCCATTTCGGTGAGGTTGCGATTCCCGATTTGAAGCGTGAACTCAGAAAAAATAATATTACAGTGAGGTTATGATTATGTTGAATATAGATGAGCTTAAATTTGACGAAAAGGGTCTTATCCCGGCCGTGGTTGTCGATTCAATTACTAAAAAGGTGCTGACCGTTGCATATATGAATAAGGAGAGCCTTAAAATTTCAATGGAGAAAGGCTTGACTTGCTTCTGGAGCCGTTCCAGGCAGGAGCTTTGGCTCAAGGGCGAAACCAGCGGAAATTATCAGCACATTGTCAGTATAACGGCAGACTGCGACAATGACGCACTCGTTGTTGTCGTAGAAAAGGACGGCCCGGCATGCCACACGGGAACGGATTCGTGCTTCACAAAGCCTGTTTATCAGAGTGAGGAATTGCAGGAATTCAGCTTGCAGGGACTCTATGACCTGCTTGTCGGCAGAAAAGAGGAAAAGCCCGAAGGCTCATACACAACCTATCTTTTCGAAAAGGGAATCGACAAGATTTTGAAAAAGGTCGGCGAGGAGTGTACCGAGGTTATCATCGCAGGCAAGGCCGACGACAAGAAAGAGACGATTTACGAGCTTGCGGACCTTGCATATCATGCAATGGTGCTCATGGTTGAGATGGGAATATCCGTAGAGGATGTTCACCGTGAGCTTGCTTCACGTCACATAATCGACCATAAGGTCAAGCAGGAAAAGATGACCTGAGTTTGAAGATTTAAAAATGTAAATCGGAATATTTGCACACAAAAAATAAAGACTGTAAATCACATTGTAATTACCTTGTGACTTACAGTCTTTTTGCTTAGTTATTTCGAAGCTTAGCTTTCTTCTGTTGCCTTCTTGGAGTATTTATTTACATAAATAACTCTCTGAAGTACACGGTCGGCGTAGCTGAGCGGTTCTCCGCTTCCGAGGAAGAGCGAACCGATTTGAGTTTTACATTCCTTGCTCATGACAAGCTCAACCGCATCAAGATCGCCGATCGTTTTGCCGGTGATAAGTGCGCCCGAGCCGTGAATGAGTACGGCGTTTTTACCCTTGATTTTTCTTGCGGCTTCCGATGCGCAGTTTGCCGAACCGTCCCAGCGGAATGAGCCGATTTTTGCGCCTGCAATCTGAGCAAAATCGTCAAGCCTTGCGTCAACGTAATCCGAGGTCATGCTGTATGCGATAATGTCACTCTCGGAAAGATGACGAATATAATTGACATCCGACGATTTATAAATTGCCGCATGAATTTTCGCAACCGCAGGCAGCTTTGCGTCACTGTCACAGGTGCAGCCTTTGATTTTTACATTGAAGCTCGCACCGCTCTTGAATGTCAGCAGGAAAAACTCTCCATCTCTTACGCTGCTGCCGAAATCCGACACATACTCCGGCAAAGCCTTGCCGCCCGTATGTCTGATATAGCTGTTGAGCATACTTTTTTTCGTATATTTCGGTGTGCCCTCGTACATGAGAAATGCTTTTTCAAGCTTAATTTCACACGCTTTTTCAAGAGCCTGAATAATCTCAAAGGTTTCATCAAAATCCTTGCCGAGGCAAACCGCACCGTGATGAGCCATAAGAAAAGCCTTGCACTCGGGATTATTTGCATATTCCTTTTTAACGGCATTTCTCAGCTTATCCGTTGACGGCATTCCGTATCCGGCGCAAGGAACTGTCTCGCCGAGAATATCTCTGTAAGCTTTCGGCACAGGGTCAATGGCAATGCCTGCTGCTCCGACGACCGAAGCGTTGATTTGATGGGTATGTATAACGAAGTTGACGTCGCTTCTCAAGGCATAAGCATCGGCATGAATGCCTTTTTCACTCGAGGGCTTGACATCACCCTCATAGCTGCAATCGTTAATATTGACAACAACTATATCATCGGGTGTGAGCGTGTCGTATGCTCTGCCGCTCGGGGTGATAACGAACTGAGTGTCCGAAATTCTTGCGCTTACGTTTCCCCACGTTCTCGCTATGAGGCCTGTTTCAAGCAGTCTGTGACCGGCTTCAATAACAGCCTTTTTTCCTTCTTCCAAAGTGTACACTTAAACGTCCCCCTTATCTTATCAGCCGATTCTGCCGCAGTTGTCAAATACTCTGTCAAAGCGTGCGATTGCATCGTCGATATCTTCTTCTGTATATGCTGCGCTGGTGTAAAGTCTGCTGCCGGCGAGAGTAACCATGCCCTCCGCCATGTAAGCGGCACCCATATGCTCCATTTCCTTCTGACGTGCGCTTGTCTGCTTGAGAATCTCCGGAATCTCCCACGGCTTGGACCAGTTAATTGCAAAGTGCATTGTGCCTACTGTGTCAAGGTGGCAGATTGAGCCCTGATTGAACGCAACGAACGGAAGATTATGCTTTTTGATTGACTTCTGAATTCCCTCAATGAGTCTGTCACCCATAAGTCCTGCCTTTTCGCAGGCGTTGGTTCTTTCAATCTCACAAATTGTATGATAACCGGCAACGCATGAAAGCGGAGTTGCCGCCATTGTGCCGCCACACATTGCTTTCTTAACCTTTTTGCCTGAGGAATCAAGGCCTGCGCCGAGGTGAGCCATAACATCTCTG
>CALBHM010000370.1 GCA_937892835.1 uncultured Ruminococcus sp.
CTCTGACAGTCCACCGGACTGTCATTCACTACCGTGTCGACACTTCGCTACCCTAAAAGGGAGCCAAGATAGAATTTCATCTGACCTTGGGTCGATGTGGTCATCGACCCCTACGAATTGTTCTCTAACCGTACCTCTGCGTAACATTGCTTTTCTGCACTTATCGTAGGGTGCGATGCCCACATCGCACCTTGGAAATTTTCTGTTCAAATCCCCACCACCGCAAGCGGTCCCCCTCCCCTTGCTTCAAGGGGAGGCTTGAAAAGTTTCTGCTAACTTAAAAAACTATGAAATCAACATCTTGTTCAGCCTCCCCTGATTGTTAGGGGAGGTGTCTCGAAGAGACGGTGGGGTTATTAAAAAAGAAAAACAAGAAGAAAAGTCGAAAAAAGTTAATTTTTAGATAAAAATTCCCGTCTTTTCGTAGGGGCGACCATTGGTCGTCCTTTTAATTTCTGCTGATTTTGGCGGACGTGCAATGCACGCCCCTACTAAATCAAATTCAATTTCATTAAACTTTTTAATGCTTTGCAACGCAAAGCCACCAATTCTTTTCACTCTTCACTTTTATCTCTTCTCTTGATATATGGTACTGCCCCGAGCGAAAATGCGTTGTGCGGTAAATTTACCTTTAAATCTAAATTGATGGAAATTTGTTCAGAACGCTTTTTGCAGTGAGGGAGCTGTACGAGGTACTGCCCCGAGCGAAAAATGCGTTATGGGCAAATTTACACAATTTAAACACGGCCGAAGTTTTTTTCAATCTCATACCTTGACATTTCTATCAAAACAGGTCTGCCGTGCGGACAATATCTGATGTCGGGATTGTTAAGAAGGCTTTCGACGAACTTATTCAGCTCATAGTCGGTCGTTCTGTCGCCTGCTTTTATAGCGGCACGGCAAGCGGTTGAATGATAAATCCAATCGAGCTTTTCGGGAACAAGCTCTTTTTGACTTGAAACAAGATAACCGGCAAGCTCCATGATGACCTCGGCAAGGTCTGCATCCGCAACCGCCGTAGGGCACTCATTGACAATAACCATTCCGCCGCCGAAGTCCTCGACGTGATATCCGGCCTTTTCAAGCAGGTCAAGATTATCGAGAACCGCCGAGTACTCCTCTTTGCTGAGGGTCACTGTCACGGGAGCGAGAAGCATTTGAGTTTCGATGCCGTCACGGTTCGCCTTGAATTTTTCAAAGAGCATACGCTCGTGTGCGGCGTGCTTGTCGATTATCAGGAGCTTTTTGCCCTGCTCGACAAGTATGTAGGTTTTGAACGCTTCGCCGATAACTCTGTACGGTTCAACCTCGGGGCGAACTTCTTCAACGATCGGCTGAATCGGTTCAGGCTCGATTGACGGCTGTTCCGCAACCGGCTCGGGCTTTGTTTGCACAACGGGAGAAATCTCCTGCGTCGTCGGATTAAAGCACGGAATAAGATCGGGTGTTTCGTCCTTTTCTATTTCAAATTTTGAGTTGTTATCGTTAAAAACAATAGGTTCGGATTTCGGCGTTTCAACCGTTTTTCTGAATTCGGTTGAGGTTGTGTTCGTCCAAAAATCCTGTTTTGGCTGAGCTTCTTTTTTTATCTGCTCAAGCTGCTGTTCGTATATTTTTATCTGCTTGCCCTCGGCCGGTCTCGGCATAAACTGACGATTGACCTTCTGCTGAAATGAAGCCTGAACTCTCGTGTCGCCCTGCTGCAGAGCCGATTTTGCGCAGTAATAAACCGCATTGAAAATCATCTTTTCGTTAGCGAAGCGAACCTCGGTTTTAGCCGGGTGAACGTTGACGTCCACTGCACCGGGAGCAATCTGTATTTTAAGCACGCAGGCCGGGAATTTGCCGACCATGATAGAATTTTTGTAGGCTTCCTCAAGGGCAACCATGCCGGTGCGTGTTTTTATAAATCTGTCGTTCAAAAAGAAATACTGCATCATTCGGTTCGGACGGGCATTGAACGGCTTTGAAATATAGCCGCTGACTCTCACGCCCTCCAGCTCATAGTCGCAGGGAATAAGCGTTGAAGCAAAGTCCTTGCCGAGCACCTTATATATTGCGCTGTCAAGCTTTCCGTCGCCCGAAGTGAAGAGCACGTCCTTTGAATCCCTGATAAAACGAACGCTGACCTCGGGGTGAGAAAGTGCAATTCTGTCAACGACTGCGGCAACAGCATTGCCCTCGCTGACGTCCTTTTTGAGGAATTTCATTCTCGCAGGCGTGTTGTAGAAAAGGTCACGGACAATCAATGTTGTTCCCTTCGGGCAGCCTGCGTCATCAAGAACGGTTTCCTCGCCGCCCTCAATACAATAGCGTGTTCCGACGTCCTCGTTTTCGCCCCTTGTCATGACCTCGACCCGTGAAACAGCGGCAATAGAGGCCAACGCTTCACCACGGAAGCCAAGGGTGCAAATTGCGTTCAAATCGTCTGCGGTGGAAATCTTGCTCGTCGCATGGCTGATAAAAGCCTTGCGAATATTATCACGGTCGATTCCGCAGCCGTTGTCGGTTATGCGAATATAAGTAATTCCGCCACGCTTTATTTCAAGGGTAATCTTATCCGCTCCTGCATCAATCGCATTTTCCATTATCTCCTTGACAATGGAAGCCGGACGCTCGACAACCTCACCGGCGGCGATAAGCTCGGCAATGTGTTTTGGTAAAATATTTATTTGCGGCATAAGATCACCTCTTTTTGAATTATTTAATCTTTATTTTTGTCAGATTTCCTACATGGGAGCACCGATTGTTTCTTCTGGCCTTGGGTCGATGTCACATCGACCGCTACGAAAAGGGAAAATTTCTCACAGCCTGTCCGCTCTGTTTTTCAGCTCATAGAGCTTTTGCAAAGCCTCGATCGGCGTAAGTGTATTTATATCAATCGTTTTAAGCTCCTCGACAATCTCATTGCTCTCATTTGAAGCGAATGAAATTTGCATATCGTCATCGTCGCTCTTTTCGACCGTTCTGATTACGGTAACTGCGCCCTTTTCCTCAAGCTCTTTGAGAATATCCTTGGCACGGCTGACAACGGCATTCGGAACACCTGCAAGCTTGGCAACCTCGATACCGTAGCTGCCGTCCGCTCCGCCGCGAACAATTCTTCTGAGGAACGTTATGTCGTCGCCCCTCTTCTTGACGGAGATGTTGTAATTCTTCGTTCCGCCGATTTCGTTTTCAAGCTCGGTCAATTCATGATAATGCGTTGCAAAAAGCGTCTTTGCGCCGAGCTTTTTCGGGTCGGCGGTGTATTCCAGCACGGCACGGGCAATGCTCATGCCGTCAAATGTCGACGTTCCTCGGCCGATTTCGTCAAAAATCAACAGGCTTTTCTTCGTTGCGTTTTTCAGAATATTAGCAACCTCACTCATCTCGACCATGAATGTCGATTGACCCGACGCAAGGTCATCGCTTGCACCGACTCGGGTGAAGATACTGTCAACAAGTCCTATCTGCGCACTTGAAGCCGGAACAAAGCTGCCGCATTGCGCCATGAGAACAATAAGCGCAACCTGACGCATATAAGTCGATTTACCTGCCATGTTCGGGCCTGTGATTATCGCACAACGATTGTCCTTGCAGTCAAGAACCGTATCATTCGGCACAAACGGCGTATCCTTCATCATTTTTTCGACAACGGGATGTCTGCCGTCCTTGATGATTATCTCATCGCCGTCCGTCATTATCGGACACGAATAATCGTTCTGCTGAGCGACCTTTGCAAAGGAACAAAGCGCATCAACGGTTGCGACCGCATGGGCGGTTTTCTGAATTCTGTAAAGCTCATCGGCAACCTTGCCTCTGACCTGAACAAAAATCTCGTATTCAAGCTTTACGATTCGCTCCTGTGCGCCGAGAACCTTGGCTTCAAGGTCTTTCAGCTCACTCGTTATAAATCGCTCGCAGTTTGCAAGCGTCTGTTTTCTTATGTATTCCTCGGGAACAAGCTCCTTAAACGCATTCGGCACCTCGATATAGTAACCGAAAACTCGGTTGTAGCCGATTTTCAGCTTCTTGATTCCCGTTTTTTCCTGCTCGGTCTGCTGAATGGCGGCAATATATCCCTTGCCGTTATGCACAATGTCCCTCAGCTCGTCAAGCTCGGCGTTGAAGCCGTCCTTTATCATGTCACCCTCACGGACGGTGAACGGCGGCTCCTCCTGAATCGCCTTGTCAATAAGCTCGGCAACGTCCGTCAGAAGGTCAATGCTTCTGCAAGTCTCGCCGAGAAGTGCCGATTTGCACTCGGAAATTCCGCTCTTGATATCAGGCAAAAGCTGTATTGCCGCAAGAAGCGAACGAAGCTCCTTCGCATTGGCGGTTTCGTAAACGATTCTTGCCATCAGTCTTTCCATATCGCTGACGTTTGAAATAGCCGCTATCTCGTTTTCGAGAAGGACGGAATCGTCAAACAGCTCGCCGACGGCGTTGTGTCTCTTGGTAATCTTCGCAAGATTGACCAGCGGCTGCTCAATCCAGTTTCTGACAAGACGCTTGCCCATTGCGGTTTTCGTCTTATCAAGCACCCACAGGAGAGTTCCCCTGCGTTCCCTGTTTCGCATCGTTTCGGTCAATTCGAGATTTCTTCGGGAAGAAAAATCAATTTTCATGAACTGATTTTCCGAATAAAAGTCAATCTCCCGAATATTATCAAGACCCGATTTCTGCACCTCGGTCAGGTAATCAATCGTTGCGCCGAGAGCGCAGACAGCCTCGTTACTTTCCTCAATGCCAAGTTCGGTTAAGCTCTTTTTGAAATGGTTCGTTATGATTTGACGGCAGTAATCGACGTTGATTTTTTCCTCGTCAATACTGTCGGCTGTACATTCAACACGGTTCTTTATGAATTCCCTGATTTTATCGTTCTTAACAACGGCGGAATTGTAGCGAATCTCCGTCGGCATATATCGGCCGAGTTCATTGACGATCTCGTTGCCGACCGACTTTGAATCAAGCTGAGTAAGGTTCAGCTCGCCGGTTGAAACGTCGGCAAAGCAAACGCCCGCAGCATTGCCGTTGAGCCAGATTGAGCAAAGGAAATTGTTCTTCGACTCGTCAAGCATACTGCTCTCGATAACCGTACCGGGAGTCAAAACACGAATAACGTCACGCTTGACTATGCCCTTTGCCGTCGCAGGGTCCTCGGTCTGTTCGCAGATAGCAACCTTGTAGCCCCTTGAAACGAGCCTTGCGATGTAGGAATCGACGCTGTGAAACGGCACACCGCACATGGGCGCACGCTCCGCCTGACCGCAGTCTCTGCCAGTCAGTACAAGCTCCAGCTCCCTTGACGCAACCTTGGCATCCTCAAAGAACATCTCGTAGAAGTCACCGAGTCTGAACATAAGGATAGTATCCTGATATTCTTTTTTGATTTCAAGATATTGCTTCATCATCGGCGTCATTTCTGCCATCTGTTTTCACCTCATAAATTGAACTTCGTTGGTTTTATTCGTCTTTATCTATTCTCTTTCAGTCTCGGGTCGATGTGGTCATCGACCCCTACGGAATGTTCTCTAACCGTACCTCTGCGTAACATTACTTTTTCTGCACTTATCGTAGGGTGCGATGCCCACATCGCACCTTGGATTTTGTCTTTAAATTGCCTTTTCTTTATCCCCTCCGTCGTCAAGGACGATACCGTCTCGCTGCGGCGGTTTGCGCCGAAGTTGGAGGGGTTAAAAGAAAATTTCAGCAGACTTTCAAAAACCCCTCAGTCAGCTTCGCTGACAGCTCCCCTAAAAGGGAGCCGAGATAAAACTTCTTCTGGCCTCGGGTCGATGGTCATCGGCTTTACGGAATATGCCCTTGTCGAACATTGCCGCAAGCCGCCTTTTTACCTGTTACCGCCCTAATTATAAATTACCAAAAAAACCAAAAAATTTTTAAAAAAGGGATTGACAAACGCACATCACTGTGCTATTATATCGTCAACCTACCGAACGGGTAGTCAATTTTGAAAGGAGAACGGCATCATGGCAGCAGTATTTACCGCAACCTATACCACCGGAATGTGCATGTGTATGCGCACTTCTTGTCATGCCCTTTTTTCGATGCGTTCTCAATTCACAGTCTGAATGATTTTTAAATCGCTTTTGACCGGGAACCTCGAAAGGGTTTCCGGTTTATTTTTTGGAGGGATTTTTATGTTGAAAAAATTTACGGTTCTTCTCAGAGCCAACTACAGATTCGGTCGAATGTGCCGATGTTGACATAATGATAAAAAATTGGTAAAATAACAATAATTTCTTAAAAGAAAGGTAGATATATCATGAAAAAAATAGTTTCACTTTTACTCGTAGCAGTTCTCGCACTCAGCCTTTTCGCAGGCTGCTCATCATCAAAAAGCAATAACATCACAATCGCAATTCCGAACGACACCACCAACGAAGCGAGAGCCTTGCTCCTTCTCCAGGAAAAGGGCTACATCAAGCTTAAGGACGGCGTAGGCATCACCGCAACGATCAACGACATTGCAGAGAATCCGAAGAACATTGAGTTCAAGGAAATTGAAGCCGCTCAGCTTCCGAACACACTCAAGGACGTTGACTACGCAATCATCAATTCAAACTACGCTATCGAAGCAAAGCTCAATCCGGTGAAGGATTCGCTTATCATTGAAGGCTCGGCTTCCGCTTACGGCAACATTCTCGCAGTTAAGCAGGGCAACGAAAATCAGCCGAAAATTAAGGCTCTCAAGGCTGCTCTTGAAAGCAAAAAGGTTGCCGACTACATCAATGAAAAGTACAACGGTTCAGTTATCAGCGTTGTTGAAAATCCGGGCGACGGCTACGATTCATCAGTAGATTACAATGCGCTCAAGGGCACAACGATCACGGTTGCTGCTTCTCCCGCTCCGCACAAAGAGATTCTTGACGTTGCAAAGGAAATCCTTGCAGCTAAGGGCGTTACGCTTGATATCAAAGAGTTCACGGATTACGTTCAGCCGAACAACGTTGTTGAAAACGGTGAAATCGATGCAAACTACTTCCAGCATACTCCGTACCTTGATGACTTCAACAAGGAGAACGGTACTCACATCGTTTCCGTTGCAGTTATCCACGTTGAGCCGATGGGTCTTTACGGCGGAAAGCAGACAACACTTGACGCATTGAATAAATAAGTGTAAAATAACGAGAAGTGCTGTTCACAACAGGCAGCACTTCTATTTTATGTGGAGTGAAATAAATGATAGAAATTCAACACCTGACCAAAACCTTTGAGACCTCCGACGGCAGTCTTGATGCGCTGAAGGATGTTTCGCTCAAAATTGACGACGGCGAGATTTACGGCATTATCGGAATGAGCGGCGCAGGCAAAAGCACGCTCGTCCGCTGTATCAATATGCTTGAACGACCGACGCAGGGCAACGTAATAATCGACGGCATTGACGTCGGCAAGCTCAGCGAATCCGAACTTCGCAATGAGCGCAGACAAATTACGATGATCTTTCAGGGCTTCAACCTGCTCATGCAGCGCACCTGCCTTAAAAACGTATGCTTCCCGATGGAGCTTGCCGGAGTTAAAAAATCCGAGGCGACAGCCCGTGCAAAGGAACTGCTTGAAATCGTCGGCCTCGGTGATAAGCTCAAGAGCTATCCAGTTCAGCTTTCCGGCGGTCAGCAGCAGAGGGTTGCAATCGCCAGAGCACTTGCGACCCACCCGAAAATTCTTCTCTGCGACGAAGCAACAAGTGCGCTCGACCCACAGACAACGCAGTCGATTCTCTCGCTTATCAGGGATATCCATGACAAGCTCGGTATCACCGTAATTGTCATCACCCATCAGATGAGCGTTGTTGAGCAGATATGCACCCGAGTTGCGATTCTCGACCACGGTACAGTCGTTGAAGAGGGCAAGGTCAGTGATGTTTTCTCCGCTCCGAAGTCCGATGCGGCAAAGTCACTTGTTTATCCCGATGGCTGCGATTTCGATTCCGCAGCGTCCCCGGACGAAAGCATACTCCGTGTTGTATTCAACGGTGCGGCGGCTACTAATAAGCCTCTCATTGCTCAAATGGCCATTGAGGAGGATATTGCAGCTGATATTCTTTCAGCCTCAACCCGTTCCATCGGCGGTAAGGCTTACGGAAATATGCTTTTGGGCATCCCCGGCGGCAAAGCGGATCTGGCCGCAGTGCAGACAGAAGGGGATCATTTTCTCGGTGGAAATGACGGAAGGAATGCCGGAAGAAGTGATCGGCGGCAAAGCGGGTCTCGAAAAAGCAATGAATTATATAAAGAAAATTCCCGATATATATGTTGAGGAGGTGACAAAACATGCTGAGTGATTATCTTGCTTCGGAAGAAGTGCAAAAAGCACTTGAGGTACTCAAAACTCAATTTCCCCTTGCGATTTGGGAGACTGTTTACGTTACCCTGCTTTCAACTCTTTTCGCAACGCTTATCGGTCTGCCGCTCGGCGTGCTTCTTGTTGCCGGCGAGAATAAAAAAATCCTTCGCATTCCGCAGGGTGTTCTGCATGTTCTCAACGTTATAATCAACCTTTTACGTTCGGTTCCGTTTCTCATTCTCATGATAATGGTTTTCCCCTTGACAAGGCTTATTGTCGGCACGGTAGTCGGAACTCCGGCAACGGTCGTACCGCTTGTAATTGCTGCTTTCCCCTTCGTTGCAAGGCTGGTTGAAAGCAGTCTGAGAGAAATTAATCCGAGTATCATTGAAGCGGCACAGAGCATGGGAGCTTCGCCGTTTCAGATTATCACAAAGGTCATGATTCCCGAGAGCGTTCCGTCGCTCATTTCCAACGGCACAATCGCCCTCACCACCGTCCTCGGATATTCGGCAATGAGCGGAATCATCGGCGGCGGCGGACTCGGCAAAATCGCTATAAACTACGGCTACTACAGATATCAGTATCTCATCATGGTATTCGCCGTGGTATTCCTGATTATCCTTGTTCAGATTTTCCAGAGTCTTGGCACATTCCTTGCAACAAAGTGTGACAAGAGACTGAAAAACAGGAAATAAAAATTAATAAAACGGTTCTGTAAAACAAAAATTTTTCAAGTACAGAGCCGTTTTTGTTATATACATCAAAAATGTTAAAATCAATTCTCAAAAGAGAATTAAATGTTGACATTTATAGCATTTTGTGATTAAATATAATTGGTATAAATTGAAATATAATGTCTTGTTGAGGTGAGAGAATGAAGCTTATCAGAATACTTATTTCAATAGTTTTTGTTATAGTTGTCGGTGCTTGGTCCGTCAACCTTATCCTTAGCAAAACCGTCAGAGATCACACTCCCCCGGTTATTTCTTCGGAATCCGATGTATTGGAGCTTTCCGTCAATGACGATAAAAGCAAATTACTGGAAGGACTTACCGCCACCGATGACCGTGACGGTGATCTTACCGATTCGATTCTTATCGGTACACATTCAAAATTCATATCAAAAGGTGTGTGTGACCTCACCTATCTTGTTTTCGACTCGAACAATAACGTCGGCAAATATACAAGACGAATTAAGTATACAGATTATACCGAGCCGGTATTTTCACTCACCGGTCCTTTGATGTTTTCTTCTGGCGACACGGTTTCGATGTTCCCGAAAATCAGCCTCATAGACAGCCTTGACGGTGACATTTCCTCAAAGGTCAAAATAGTTGTAAATGACGTTGACAGTTCAAAGGTCGGCACTTACTATGTTACATTTGAGGCTTCAAACAGCTATGCCGACGTTGTCAATCGCAAGCTTCCGGTTAATATTGTCAACGACCCGGCTGATGCACCTCAAATCGAACTGACCGACTATCTGATATACGTTAACGTAGGGGATAAAATCAACCCTAAGAAGTATCTCAAATCAGTCTCGGACAAATACGATCCTTCAACAGATATAGATAAAGTGTCAATCATCTCGACGGTTGACACAAGGAGTGCCGGTGTTCATCAGGTTAAATACGAATACACCGACTCCAAAGGTCTGACCGGACATACGTTCCTTATTGTTATTGTCAGGGAGGTGTAATACATGAATGAAAATTCATCAACAAAATCAAATCAGATGAACTTCTTTATTATTCTTCGTGACATATTAAGAAATGCACTGTTCATTTTCATGGCGGCTGTTATCGGATTTCTGTCCGTTACAATTTACATAAGATATGTGCGTCAGCCTGTCTATACTTCATCATCAACTCTTGTTGTTACAGCCAAAAACACAACCTATGCCAACGCATATGCCGCTCTCTCAACAGCCTCTTCAATGGCAGGTGTCCTCAAAGAGGTTTTTGAAAGCGATATTATCATGCAAAAGGTTAAGGAGGATACCGGTCCTCTCCCGGGAAATATTTCGGTTTCGGCCAATGTTATTTCCGGAACAAACCTCCTTGTGCTTGACGTTACTGCCAACGATCCGAAAACGGCATACATTGTCAGCAATTCCATACTTGAAAACTACAACGGTATTTCCGATTATCTTTTTTCAAATGCGGTTCTCGAAACTGTTTCCGAGCCGCAAATTCCAACAAAAGCGACAAACACTTTTAACCTGCCGCTGTACCGTATTTTTGCCGCAATGGCAATGGCTGCCGTTGTTGTCGCATTAACGGTTCTTTCGTGTGTTACAAGAAAAACATTCAAGAGCGTTTACAGTGCTCAAGAGGAAATCGAGGGCGACTGCTTCGGCGTTATTACTCACGAGAGAAAGCTTCAAACTCTTCGCTCATTTATACGCAGGCCGAGAAAATCCGTTTTGATAAATTCTCCTACATGCAGCTTTATGTTTGAAGAAAGCAACAGAAAATTTGCCGAGAATCTTCGCTTCAAAATGGATCAGAACGGTTACAAGCGTGTCCTTGTAACAAGCGTTGCGGAAAACGAAGGAAAATCAACAATCTCAACCAACCTTGCCATTGCGTTAAGCAGCATGGGTAAAAAAGTTCTTATTGTTGACGTCGATTTTCGTAAACCCGCACTTTATAAAATTGTCGAAAGAGACAGAGCATCCGTGCCCGACATTATCTCATATATAGACGGAATTTCCGAAATTGAAGATATAATACGCAAATTTGCAAGAACCGGCGTTGATATGGTAATGAACTTCGGTTCAAGAAAAGATTCAACCGCATTTATTCGTTCCGAAAAGCTTAGGGAGCTTCTTGACTACGCAGACCGACATTATGACTATGTTATTCTCGATTCCTCCCCTATTATAGTAAGCACCGATGTTCAACTTATCTCAGACATTGTTGACTGTTCATTAATCGTCATTCGCCAGGACTTTGTCCGCATTGCCGACATAAACACGGCGATAGATGATATAAAGGAAGGAAACGCAAATTATTTAGGATATGTACTCAACGATTACCGTGAATTCAATATGCATGTAGCCGGAGAAAACGTCTACGGCTACGGCAGTTATGAAAACTACGAATACGGCAATAACCAATCGGCCGAGGAGCAAGGGTGAATAATATGAGTTCAAAAATATTTAATTATAAAGAGAATGCGCTTGACCTTCATGTCTTATTGAAAGACATCATAAAGATTGTTAAAAAGACATGGTGGGTTCTCGTTGCGGCTTTTGTGCTCATTTCCGGTATTTACTGCTTTTATCTGAGATACACCTATGTCCCGACATATGAGGCAAAGTCTTCTTTCACGGTCAACACAACCACCAGCTATGCCGAGGTTGCTGCGTCATACGGATTCTACTATGATTCAGCGAACGCAGAGCAAATGGCAAAGGTGCTCCCTTATATTCTCAAAAGCTCTGTATTTAACGAGATTTTGAAGGACGAGCTTGACACCGATAAAATAAACGGAACAATAACTCTTAATGCAATCAAAAATTCAAACCTATTCTCGATTTCGGTCGTAAGCAAAAACCCTCAGGATGCCAAGGACATTCTTGATGCGGTTGTAAAAAGGCTTCCCGATGTTTCGAGATACGTTATCGGCGAAACAAAGCTGAATATCATTCAGCCCAGCTCCGTTCCGACAAAACCTAATAACGGCGTCAATTATATTATGGCCATATTCAGTTGCTTTGCAGTAACTCTTGCGGTCGGTGCCGTTGTGATAATAATAACGGCATTTCTCAGAAAAACAATTCAAAACGAGCAGGATTTCAGAGATCAACTCAACATGAACTGTCTCGGTATTCTTCCTTATAACAAAGTAGGCAAAAAAAGGATTAGTCTCCCGTTCTATGCCGACGAATCGACGGACAGCGGAAAAAGATATGCCGAGTGCATGAAAACCACTGCGCTCAAAGTTACCCGCTCCATGCAAAAATCTAATTCCAAGGTTCTTATGGTGACGGCTGCGCTTGCAAACGAAGGCAAGAGCTCCGTTGCACTCAACCTTGCACGCTATATCAAATCGGGAAATCCGAAGAAGAATGTTGCGCTTGTTGACCTTGACCTCAGGAAGCTTTCGTTAAGTAAAATGGTAAAGAATAACGAAAACTATTGCTCGATTGATAAACTCTTTGAGCAACCCAAATCCATTAGGAAGCATGTTGACAATAAGGTTCTTCGTGTTCAGTCCGAGAGCAGTTCAAATAAAATAAAAAGAATGTTTGCCGAAAATCCGAAAGATGTTGTGATCTTTGGCAGCGAGACTCCGAGTAAAACACCGGAAAGAAATCTTAACAATGAAAAAATGAGTGATTTCATGAAGGAGCTCAGAGAAGTCGCCGACTATGTTATTGTCGATTCGCCCCCGTGTGCAATTACTACAGATCCCCTTCTTATTTCCGAATATTGCGACGGTATTCTGTTCGTTATCCGTCAGGACTCAACCCATCGCTGGACGATCCTTGATTGCTTAAACAACATATCAACGAGAGGCTGTAACATTATCGGCGGAGTTCTCAATGCCGCCAAAGAAAGTCTGCTTGACCAGAGCGGCTATTACGGCTACGGTCACTACAGCAGATACGGAAAATATGGCTATCGTAACTATGGCAAGTACAGCTATGGAAAATACGGTTACGGCGAGTCCAAAGACAGTTAAAGGAGCAAGTTTATGAGAGTAAAGGATAATATCGTTCTTCGTGAAATTGCCGGACAGCATGTTCTGGTTCCGGTGATGGAACGTGTTAAGGATGTGCCGTCAATGGTATACATTTCCTCCTCTGCAGCATATCTTTGGGGGAATATGGAAAAACATGAATTTACTCTTGACGAACTGGTGGATTTGATTCTTTCAAAATACAAAAATGTTACCCGTGAAAAAGCACAGGAGGATATAATCCTTTTCCTCCAGATACTTGCACGTAACAATATTTTGGATATGAGTGATGACGCATGAGCGATTGCGAAAAAAATCCAATAGCATCAGCTCCTTTTGATATGTTTGCATCCGCAAAGAAAAATGCGGTTCCGCTATTCGCTTCATTTGAGCTGACGCCAAGGTGCAATTTGAATTGCAAAATGTGCTATGTCCATTTGAAAAACAGCGAAATTAAGCTTCACGGCACTGAGCTTAGCGCAGAGCAATGGATTTCTCTTGGCAAGCAGGCTGTGCAGGCAGGCGCATTGTTTTTGTGCATAACCGGCGGAGAGCCGACAATACATCCCGAGTTTTGTCGAATTTATTCCGAGCTTTCAAAATTGGGTTTCATTATAACTCTTCAAAGCAATTTGTACCGTCTCGGTGACGAATGTTTCGAGCTTTTGAAAAAGATTCCGCCGAAAAGCATTAAATTCACAATTTACGGTGCAAATGATACAACCTATCAAAAAATATGTGGGGCGAACGACGGATTTTCAAGAGTTCTTGAAAATATAAAGCGGGTAAAAAATCTCGGCATTACGCTTGAGGCGGTCACGACCGTAACAAAGGACAACGTTGACGAGCTTCCGGAGATCGAAAGGCTTATGAAAGAGCTTGAGATTCCGTGGATACCCTCAACAGGGCTAAAAAAATCAGTTAGGGGCGCAGATACAAATATTGAATCGCTTCGCTTACCTGACAGCGCATACCCTCACCTTTGCGAGGATGTGCAAAATCTTATAAGCAAAGGGAAAAATAAAAGCTTTTCAAAGCCTTGTGAGAAATGCAAAGAATATCGAACAGGCTTTTGGATAAAATGGGACGGCAAAATGAGCTTTTGCTCCTTCCTAAACGAGCCTGACATCAACGCTGTTTCGCTCGGTTTTTCCGAGGCATGGAAGCGGCTTGTGAACTATGAAGAATCGCTTCAATGGCCGGATGAATGTCAAAGGTGCAAATGGAATGATGTCTGCCCCAGATGTGCCGCAACTCTTGCAACTGAAAGCGGCACCGTTAATAAAGTCAGCAAAGATTTTTGCCGATATATCGACATAATCTTTAATAATACGATCGGAGGAATAAAACATGGATGAATATGTAACAGTAGAAGCGTATGACGTTATGCTCGGCTCCAGTACTTATTCGGCAGGCGGCAGCGACCCTAACCGTGCATCTGACGCAACCGGTAGTGCAACCGCTCACTGGCACCTTGATACAGGTGTTACGGGCAAGGGTTGGGATCTTCTGTATTATGATTTCGCAACATCTACCATTAAAACTATGAACGTTTACGGTACAACGCATGAGGAAGTCGAGGCGAAAATTGTACCGTACCTTAACATGTACGGCGGCAGCTACGTTTCAAGCATTGGTTGTTCGTAATGTCGAAATATTCTTATCAAATAATCATTCCGATAAGCTTTGATTACACGGATGATTTTTGGCAAAAGTTCGCATCCTGCTCCTCTGCTAAGCCGGCACTCACTCTCAAGTATAAAGAGAGGATCGCTGACCCGTATGACGTTGAATCATACCCTGATTTTGGGGATCGCAAAATTTTTTGCGTCTCGCACAGCATTCTTGCAATAAACGATGACTTCACAAACGGAACG
>CALBHM010000371.1 GCA_937892835.1 uncultured Ruminococcus sp.
CTCAATTCTCAGAGACAAGAACACTTCTTCCAAGGATTTCAGATCACTTGTAAGTGAGATCGCCACTCTTGAGTGCTATGAGGCAACAAGAGACCTTCCGGTTCAGGAAGTTGAGATTGAAACACCAATCTGCAAGTGTATCGCTCACAACCTTGAGGGCAAGAAGCTTGCTTTCGTTCCTATCCTCAGAGCAGGACTTGGCATGGTTGACGGCGTTCTTTCACTCGTTCCGTCAGCTCGTGTAGGTCATATCGGTCTTTACCGTGACCCAGAGACACTCAAGCCTGTTGAATATTACTGTAAGCTTCCTGTAGATATCGCTGAGCGTGACGTAATCGTTCTCGATCCGATGCTTGCAACGGGTGGTTCGGCTATCGACGCTATCTCTCTTATCAAGGAGAGAAACCCGAAGTCAATCAAGTTCATGGGCATCATCGCAGCTCCCGAGGGACTTGCAGCTCTCCAGAAGGCTCATCCCGACGTTGACATTTACTGTGCTGCTCTCGACGAGAAGCTCAATGAGCATTGCTACATTGTTCCAGGTCTCGGCGACGCAGGCGACAGAATCTTCGGCACAAAATAAGCTAAACATAAATAATCGACCCCCTGAAGCGTTTATTTCATGCTTCAGGGGGCATTGTTATTTTAAAATACTATTCTTCATTTTTGAATCAATAAAATCTTTTTCTGATTTTTTCCAGATCATAATCAATAAGGCCGATTTTGCGAATGTAATCCTCAACCGAGCCGTACTTATTTTTGATGTATGAAAGAAGTGAACGCATTGTCTGAGGCAGTGAATAGTGCATCTCCGGGTCTGTGTCCCAAAGTGTGTCGGCATGAGTATACATATAATTTTCAAGATATGTATAGGTCAGCTGATAGTCGGCAACAATATCATCCTCGCTGACGCCGGCAATCGTAAGCAAAAGCATAGAGAGAATTCCCGTTCTATCCTTGCCGAGAAAGCAGTGATAAAAAACTGCGCCGTCGGGAGCGTCTGCAACAGCTATCAGAGCTTTATATACATTTTCCTTGTAATTATCAACAATGTACTCGTAGACCTCTGTAATTGTGATTTTCATGCCCTTTGCTTCGGCCACGTTCAGCTCGTAGAGCGAAACATGATTAGCGTTGTCGGTCAATCGCTCCATGTCATTCGGCTGGTTGTTGAATTCAAAATCGCCTCTGAGGTCGATTACGGTTGTGACGTTCAGCTCTTTGAGCGTTTTTATATCGTTTTCCGTCGGTCTGTCAACCGTGCCGCCACGGAAAAATCGGCCGAATTTTGTACAGCCGTATTTTGACGGGTAGCCACCGAGGTCACGAAAGTTTTCAATGTTTTCAAGTATATAACGTCTTTGAGTGTTCATTTTGCCTCCGTTATTTTGTTGCGAAATAGGTGATAAGCACGATCGCACCGAGAATTATGCGGTAAATTCCGAATGCG
>CALBHM010000372.1 GCA_937892835.1 uncultured Ruminococcus sp.
AAAGGACGGTTCGGAGGTTACATACCCGAAGCAGGAGCTTCCGGACGCAACCAAATGGGGCGAGGACAAGTGGGATGAGGATTACCGTGACAAGAACCGTATCAACTGTCACGATACCGGAACCTCTCCGTGTAAAACCGCGTGTCCGGCTCATATCGCTGTTCAGGGCTACCTGAAAATGGCTTCGCAGGGTCGCTACAAGGACGCCCTTGCACTTATCAAGAAAGAAAATCCGTTCCCCGCAGTCTGCGGCAGAATCTGTAACAAGCGTTGTGAAGACGCATGTACGAGAGGCATGATCGACCGCGCCGTTTCGATCGACGCAGTCAAGAAGTTCATCGCCGCAAAGGATCTTGAGGACGAGCACAGATACGTTCCCGAAATCGTAGTTGCGTCGAACAGAGGCCGCTGGAAGGAAAAGGTCGCTATCATCGGCGGCGGTCCGGCAGGTCTTTCGTGCGCATTCTATCTCGCTCAGATGGGCTATTATCCGACAGTTTTCGAGAAAAACGAGAAGCCCGGCGGAATGTTGACCTACGGTATCCCCTCCTACAAGCTTGAAAAAGACGTAATTGATGCCGAAATCGAAATCATGAAGGAAATGGGCGTTGAGATTCGTACAGGCGTTGAGGTTGGCAAGGACGTTACTATCCCAGAGCTTCGCAATGACGGCTACAAGGCATTTTACGTTGCCGTCGGCTGTCAGGGCGGCAGATACCCGAATATCCCGAACGATCACGCCGAGGGTACTCAGACGGCTGTTGAGTTCCTTAAGGAAGCCAACACCGGCAAATGCCATTTTGAGGATGAGACCGTAGTTGTCGGCGGCGGTAACGTTGCCATTGATGCCGCAAGAGTCAGCACAAGAAGCGGAGCTAAAAAGGTTACAATGCTCTGCCTTGAAAGCAAGGACATCATGCCTGCTTCGGACGAGGAAATCCGTGAGGCAGAAGAGGACGGCGTAGTTATTAACTGCGGATGGGGTCCGAAAGAGGTCGTTGTTGAAAGCGGAAAGGTTAAGGCTATTATCTTCAAAAAGTGCACCCGTGTTTACGATGAAAACAAGAAATTCTCACCGCTTTATGATGAGAATGAGACAATAACAGTTCCTGCGACCAAGATAATCTTTGCAATCGGTCAGTTAATCGAGTGGGGCAGTCTCCTTGAAGGAACTAAGGTTGAATATTGGCACGGCAATTATCCCGTTGCCGACAAGCTCACCTATCAGACTGCTGAGGAGGATATCTTTGTCGGCGGCGATGTCTACACAGGCCCGAAGTTCGCCATCGACGCCATTGCGGCAGGTCACGAAGCGGCCGAATCGCTCCACAGATACGTTCAGCACGGTCACATGACAATCGGCAGAAACAGACGTGAATTCATTGAGCTTAACAAGAATGATTTGAGATTTGACAGCTATGACACAGCCGGCCGCCAGGAGGAAGGCATGAGAGCAGACGTTGATCTGCACTCGTTCAGTGACGCTCACGCAACCCTCACCGAGGAGCAGGTCAAGAAAGAGACATCAAGATGTCTTGGCTGCGGTGCAACAATCGTCGATCAAAACCGCTGCATCGGCTGCGGACTTTGCACAACGAAGTGTAAATTTGATGCAATCACGCTCCACAGGGATCACCCCGAGGCAAGCAAAATGGTTGTTGCCGAGGATAAGTTCAAATACATCCTTCCCTACACCGCCAAGCGTGCCGTGAAGATTGTTAAGAAAAAGAAAGCAGATAAATAACCATATAAACATAGTAAATGGACTGTTCTGAATTATCAGAACAGTCCATTTTTATTATGCCTTTTTCTTATTTTCCGTCAATCAGCTGGCTTTACCGGTCTGCTGATTGATAGCGGCGGTCTTATTGATAAC
>CALBHM010000373.1 GCA_937892835.1 uncultured Ruminococcus sp.
AATTACGATCCACACATGACCGTGCGTGAGACACAGAAAGCAATCAAGCTTGTTAAGGATACATTTGCAAACGAGCTTTCAGCTGCACTCAACCTTGAACGAGTCAGCGCACCGTTCATTGTTAAGAAAGGCAGCGGCATCAACGATGACCTCAACGGAGTTGAGAGAAAGGTCGAGTTCGACATCAAAGAAATCGAGGGCACTGCGGAAATCGTTCAGTCGCTCGCAAAGTGGAAGAGAACAGCTCTCAAGGCTTACGGCTACGGCGTTGACGAGGGACTTTACACCAACATGAACGCAATCCGCCGTGACGACGACTGTGACAATGTTCATTCGATTTTCGTTGACCAGTGGGATTGGGAGCGTGTGATCTCCAAGGAAGAAAGAAACGTTGAATTCCTTAAGGAAATCGTAAAGAAGATCGTCGGCGCAATCGACAACACTCAGAAAATCGCTCACAAGGCCTTCCCGCAGCTCAAAAACGAACTTGCAACGGATGTTTTCTTCATCACGACTCAGGAGCTTGAGGACATGTACCCAGACAAGACCCCGAAGGAGCGTGAGGACATCATTGCCAAGGAAAAGGGCGTTGTTTTCGTAATGCAGATAGGCGACCTGCTCAAGAGCGGCATCAAGCACGACGGCAGAGCACCAGACTACGACGACTGGAAGCTCAACGGCGACCTGCTTTTCTGGAATGAAACGCTTCAGCACGCATTTGAGGTTTCTTCAATGGGTATCCGTGTTGATTCAGAGAGCCTTGCTTATCAGCTCAAGGCGGCAGACGCAGAGGAAAGAATGAAGTACGACTACCACAAGGGCATTGCCGACGGCACACTTCCGCTGACGATCGGCGGCGGCATCGGCCAGTCAAGACTGAGCATGCTCATACTCGAAAAGGCTCACATCGGCGAGGTTCAGGTTTCACTCTGGCCCGACAAGATGATTGAGGACTGCAAGAGCAACGGCATCAACCTGCTTTAATATGATTTATCCGGCCTCCCCTGTTTTGGGGAGGTTGAGTTTTTTATCTGCAGAAATTTCGCGCCCGAGGTCAGAAGAAAGCTACCAAGGCTTCTCCTTGAGGAGAAGCTCCGTCGTAAGACGGTGATGAGGTGGAAAAGTTCTAGTTTGATTTGAATTAAAAATATGAATCTCCGCAAAATTATAATCACTAACCACTGCAGCATGGCACGGGCAGTCGGCACAAACTTATCTCCGCAAATAATGATAAATCGGAACTTATGTATAAATATGCGTTTATAATGCCGCTTTCAGTGAGAAAATATGCAAAAATTCAACTTGTTAACAGTTTATTTGTTTTTCAATTCTTGACTTTGATATATATAATATAGTATAATAATCTGAAAATATATTGGTGGTGAAGCAATGAATTCGTATATTAATCCCCTTACCAATCAAACTACCCAGTCTTTGGTTGAAGAGCTTAACAAAAGCTATAAAATAAATCCCGATTATTTCAATCGTTTTAACGTTAAAAGAGGTCTGCGTAATGCCGACGGAACAGGCGTCATGGCAGGCATTACAAAAATCAGCTCGGTTGACGGCTACTACATAGATGACGGTGAAAGAGTGCCCAAAGAAGGCCATCTCTATTTCCGCGGATTTGACATGCAGGAAATCGTAAAGCATTGTCAGGAGGAAAACCGTTTCGGCTATGAGGAGGTTGCATGGCTGCTCATCTTCGGCTCGCTCCCGACCTCCGAGCAGCTCGCCCGCTTCAGAGATATTCTCGCCGTAAGCCGTAATCTCCCCGAGGATTTCATCGAGGACACAATGATGAAAGCTCCCTCGCCGAACATCATGAACAAGATTACAAGAACGATTCTCGCTCTTTATTCATACGACGAATCGCCCGACGACACTTCGCTCGAAAACGTTGTACGTCAGTCGGTTCAGCTTGTCGGTCAGCTCCCTGTTATCATGGCCTACGCCTATCAGGTAAAGCGCCGTCATTATCTCAAAAAGAGCATGTATATCCATCCGGCAAAACCCGACCAGTCGACGGCGGAAACAATTCTCCGTTCGATTCGTTCCGACAAGACATTCACCGATGACGAAGCAAAGCTTCTCGACCTGTGCCTTATGGTTCATGCCGAGCACGGCGGCGGTAACAACTCAACATTTGCTACAAGAGTTCTTACCTCAAGCGGAACCGACACCTATGCTGCCATTGCGGCAGGTATGGGTGCTCTGAAAGGACCGAAACACGGCGGTGCAAACATCAAGGCGGCCGAAATGATAAGATTCATTCAGAATGGCGTTGCCGACCCGACCGACGAGGGTCAGGTTGCCGATTATCTTGCAAAAATCATCAGAAAAGAAGCCGGCGACCACTCAGGACTTATCTACGGAATGGGTCATGCTGTTTACACCCTCTCTGATCCCCGTGCCGTTATTCTTAAGGAGGAGGCTCGCAAGTATGCCGAAAAGACAGGTAATACGGAGAAATTTAATCTCATTGAATCTATTGAGCGTCTGACTCCGGAGGTATTTCTCAAAGAAAAAGGCAATAAAAAGCCGATTTGTGCCAACGTTGACCTCTATTCGGGCTTCATATATGAGATGCTTCGTATTCCGGAGGATCTTTACACTCCGCTCTTCACAACTGCGAGAATCGCAGGCTGGACGGCTCACCGTCTTGAGGAGCTTGCAACCGGAGGAAGAATTATCCGCCCAGCTTACAAGAGCGTAATGGCCAAGAGAAAATATGTCACTATCGACAAACGAATCGCAAAATATGCTCCCGACCAGGGTTATGTACCTTATGAAGAAAGAATTATTCAGGGGGAATAAAAAATGAAAAGCAAAAGTAACGTAATTTACAAACTTCCGCTTCTAATTTCTCTTTGTGCACTGCTCGTAGCCGTGCCGCTGAGGGTTTATCAATATTTCAAGGTTCTTGAACCCGACACCGGTTTCTATTCAAAGACGGACTTCTCGGTTTATGTAATCTATGCGGTGCTCGGCATTGCAATGGTCGCTTCAATCGTAATCCCGCTCATTAATAAAAAGCGAATGATCACCGTTACCTCGGCCAAAAAATCACCCGTTTTTCTCGTTCTTTCGCTGATTCTCGCCGTTACGATAATCATTGATTCGGCCGGACAGCTCATGAGCTATTTCGATCTCTATGATGCGGCAAACGCTTCGGGCACGATCGTCACGGAATATGTCAAAAAGCAAGGCGGCTCGCTTTTGCTGCTCCAGGCTGTTTCTGGTGCAGTTGCCGCTGTTTATTTCTTCGTTTCCGGTCTTTCGGTAAGCCTCGGAAATTCCGACGGTTCCAAGCTCAAGGTTCTTGCTCTTACACCTGTTTTATGGTGCATTTTCAGGCTTCTTTACAGATTCAAAAGAACAATCAGCTTTGTCAACGTTTCTGACCTCATGCTTGAGCTTTTTGAAATAGTATTTCTTATGCTATTCTTTCTCGCCTTGGCTCAAACGGTTGCAAAAATCGATTCCGACACGGTATTTTGGAAGGTTTTCGGCTACGGTATCCCGGCCGCAATGTTCGCTTTGATCTGCTTCCTGCCGAGATTTATAGTTATGGTCACAGGCAATTCCGAGCTTCTTAACGAGCACTACAGTGTTTCCTACAGCGATCTCGGAGTAGCAGCTTATATTATTTACAATCTTCTTTCGAGAGCCAAGGTTCAGACGAACGAACCGGAGGATTGATCGGGGTAGTTTATGTTTCTTGACAATTTTCTTATTGCGGCACGTCAGGTCGGCATACTCTACGTCATGGTGCTTGTCGGAGTTATCTGCGACAGAATAGGCTGGTTCACCGAGAAAACGGGCAAGGCCTGCA
>CALBHM010000374.1 GCA_937892835.1 uncultured Ruminococcus sp.
ATATATGAAAATTCTTGTAACAGGCTATAACGGTCAGCTCGGCTTTGACGTTATTAAAGAGCTGAACTCACGCTCGATTGAGTGCAAGGGCGTTGACCGTGATGATTTTGACATAACGAACCGTGAAGAAACGGTCGGATATATTTGCGGCTATGCTCCCGATGCCGTTATCCATTGTGCCGCATACACGGCGGTGGACAGGGCGGAGGACGACGAAGAAAACTGCCGCAGGGTCAATGTTGACGGCACAGAGAATATTGCAATCGCCTGCGAAAGGCTCGGTGCAAAAATGCTCTATGTCAGCACGGATTATGTTTACGGCGGAGCAGGGGATACCCCGTTTGAGCCGACCGACCCGACCGACCCGAAGAATGTCTACGGCAGAACGAAGCTTGACGGCGAAAAGGCCGTTATGAAGCATTTGAAGAAATTCTTCGTTGTCAGAACCTCGTGGGTTTTCGGCATAAACGGTAATAATTTTGTTAAAACGATGCTCAGGCTGGGCAGCGAAAAGGACGAGCTGAACGTTGTCTGCGACCAGATCGGTTCGCCGACCTATACGCCCGACCTTGCGAGACTTATCTGTGACCTCGTAGTGACGGATAAGTATGGAATATATCACGGAACGAATGAAAATTACTGCTCATGGGCAGATTTTGCGTCGGAGATAATGAGACTCGGCGGAAGAAAAGCGAGGGTAAATCCCGTTCCGTCAACCGAATATCCGGTTAAAGCCGAAAGGCCGCATAACTCAAGACTGAGCAAAAAATGTCTTGACGACGCCGGTATCAAAAGACTGCCGACGTGGCAGGACGCATTAAAGAGATTTTTAAAAGAATTGGGTGAATGATTTGAAATTAACTCTTGTTGTTCCTTGTTTTAATGAGGAAGAAAGTGTAATTGAGTTCTACTCCGAGGTTACGCGGGTTTTCAGGGACAAGGTTGATGACTATGAGCTGGTCTTTGTTAACGACGGAAGCCGTGACAAAACCCCTCAGATATTAAGAGCGATCTATGAAAAGGCGAATAACGTTAAGGTTGTCAATTTTTCACGCAATTTCGGCAAGGAGGCGGCAATCTATGCCGGCTTGAAGCAGTCGAGTGGCGACTATACCTGCGTTATAGACGCCGATTTGCAGCAGCGTCCCGAGGTTGTGCTTGAAATGAAAAAGATTCTCGACGAGAATTCGGACATTGACTGCGTTGCTGCCTATCAGGGAGAACGCAAGGAGGATAAATTCGTTGCTTTCCTCAAGGATAAGTTCTACGGCATAATGAACAAGCTTTCCGAGGTGGAGCTTTACCCGGGAGCGAGCGATTTCAGACTTATGCGCCGTCAGATGCTTGATTCCGTCCTTGAAATGTCGGAATACAGCCGCTTTTCAAAGGGAATTTTTTCCTTTGTGGGATACAATACAAAATATATTCCGTATGAGGTTCAGGAGAGAGCTGCAGGAACGTCCAAATGGCCGTTCATGAAGCTGTTCAGATATGCGATCGAGGGCATCGTCGGCTATTCGACGCTGCCGCTTAAGGCTGCTTCGTATGCAGGCGTGGGACTTATGGGAATCTCGATTCTTTATCTCATAATCGCTCTGATTGTCGGAGCTGTAGTCGGCGAGATCACAAGCACGGTTGCGATTATAACGATTTTGCTTTTCCTCGGCGGACTGAATTCACTTTTCCTCGGCATAATCGGTGAATACCTTGCAAGAACCTATCTTCAGGTCAAGGAACGCCCGATATATATAGCAAAAGAAATACTCAGCTATGAAGATAAAAACAAAGGAGCAGAATAATGAAGCATTACGAATCACTTATTATCGGCCATATCACAATGGATCATGACACAGACTACCTCGGAAATGAGACTCTTGCAATCGGCGGAGCGGTAATATATTCCTCGGCATCGGCATATGCCCTCGGCCATAAGGTTGCCGCTTTGACAAAGATCAACCCGGCCGACAGCGAGAGACTTACATATTTCACAATCCCGAAAGAGGATATCTATTGCATTATGTCCGAGTCCTCATGCACGATGGACAATCAGTATTTCACCGCCGACAAGGAACGCAGAAAGTGCATGTGCATAAGCGTCGGTACTCCGTTCACTATTGACGATATCCCGGAGGACGTTGAGGCAGACATTTATCACTTTGCAGGCCTTCTTTACGGCGATTTCACGAATGAGATGATTATTGAAGCCTCCAAGAGGGGCAAGGTTGCCGTTGATGTTCAGGCACTCCTTCGTCATGTTAACCTTGAGGATCATACAATGTTCTTTGAGGATTGGAAGGAGAAGAAGGAGGTTCTTCCGTATATTGAGTATCTCAAGACCGACGCCGCCGAGGCTGAAATTCTGACCGGTCTTACCGACAGATACGAGGCCGCAAAGCTTCTTCATTCATGGGGTGCAAAAGAGGTTGTTATTACTCACAACACAGAGGTTATCGCATACGACGGCAAGGAATTCTGCTCATGCCCGATTCGTGCAAGAAATCTCAGCGGACGTACAGGCCGTGGCGACACAACATTTGCAGCTTATATGACCGAAAGACTTCATCATTCGATGAAGGACGCTCTCCTTTATGCGACAGCGACGGTTTCCAACAAGATGGAGATTCCCGGCCCGTACAAGGGAACGAGAGCCGACGTTGATAAATATATCGAAGAGTTCTATTCAGATATAAAATAAGCTTGCAGAGGAAAGCGGATGAACCGGTAATAAAATGAAAAGCAACAATTTAATAGAGAAAAAAGAAAGAATTTGGTATTGGGATTCAATCAAATTTCTGATGATGCTCGCAGTTGTCATCGGTCATTTTGCCGAAAGCATGATTCCTTTAGGTGCATCGGATATCGCTTCGTTAAAGCTTTTTATTTATGCGTTCCATATGCCCATGTTCATTTTCATATTCGGAATTTTTTATAGCGAAAAAAATTATAAAAGAAAAGCTTTATTCTTCCTTGTTGCCGGATATTTCTTTAAGATTTTTTCGTATTGCTCAAGCCTGATAATAAACGGAAGAGGCAGATTCGGTATATTTTATGATGCCGGTATCACATGGTTTTTGTTTGTGATGATGTGGTATACCTTGCTCGGAGCTGCGTTAAAGAAATATGACAAACGTATTGTTCTTGCTGTTTCGTTTGTAATTTCGCTGTTCACAGGATATTTTAGAGAGATTGACGACTTTTTATGCTTATCAAGGATGTTCGTTTTCTTTCCGTATTTTTGGCTTGGAACGATGATAAACAGGAATGAATTTCTTGAAAAAGTCAAGAAGTACAGACGATATTTGTGGCTCCCAGCAGTCTGCGTCCTTTTGGGCTGGCTTGCATTGTGCTATTTTAAATATGATGATTTGGAAATACTGTCTCATTTGTTCTCGGGAAGAAATCCTTTTTCGGAAGAGACAAACGGCATGGGCTGTTTATACCGATTGCTTACAAGTGCAATAACTCTTTTAATAGGAGCGGCAATTCTTGCCGTTGTTCCCATAAAGAAAATTCCCGCAATTTCATATCTCGGAAGAAATACTCTGAATGTGTATTTTTGGCATTATACGTTTTTGTACATAATTTTTCGTGTTTTGAATGTTAAAAAAATTGTCGGGGAACAAGAGGGCGTATTGCTTATGATTGCAATCGCAGTTGTGCTGACGTTTATATTATCGTTGGATATTTTCAACTTCCCTTTGAAAAATATCAGCAAATTTATAATGAGCTATAAAAAGAAAAGCGAGCGAGTGTAACCCGACAGCATGACTAATGCAAAATAGCTTATTCGTACATATTCATTTTTCGCAAAAATTGAATTAGTTTCGCAGGGACGGCCACCGGTCGTCCTTTTTTATTTTCTGCTGATTTTATAGGACGTGCAATGCACGTCCCTACTGATTCTATCTAAGCTTTCATCTGACCTTGGGTCGATGTGGTCATCGACCCCTACGGAATGCTCTATAATCGTACCTATGCGTAACATTACTTTTCTGCACTTATCGTAGGGTGCGATGCCCACATCGCACCTTGGAAGTCTGATGAAATTACCTTCGAGGCAGACACCTTTCTTGCCTCCCATGCAGGGGAGGTGGCTGCGGCGGATTGCACAGCTCGAATGAGATGGAAGAATTCAGCACCTTTTATTCATTGAAATCAGACCGTTAATTTCCCAAAAACTTTTGTCGGAAATTATCGTCAAAACATTGACAAATAAGGCATTATATAATAAAATAAAGATTGTTAAAAATTTGAACAAGTCGGAGGTTTTAACGCTATGGGATATACAATAGCTCAGAAAATTATCAAAAACCACCTGCTTTCCGGCGACATGACGGTTGGCAGTGAAATCGGTCTCAGAATCGACCAGACTTTGACTCAGGACGCCACGGGTACAATGGCATACCTTGAGTTTGAGGCAATGGGAATCGACCGTGTTAAGACGGAGCTTTCCGTCGCATATATCGACCACAACACATTACAGACAGGCTTTGAAAATGCCGATGACCACCGCTTCATTCAGTCGGTCGCAAAGAAGAGAGGACTTCGCTTCTCACGTCCCGGCAACGGCATTTGTCACCAGGTTCATCTTGAGCGCTTCGGCATTCCCGGAAAAACTCTTATCGGCTCCGACAGCCACACCCCCACAGGCGGCGGAATAGGCATGCTTGCCATGGGTGCAGGCGGACTTGACGTTGCTGTTGCAATGGGCGGCGGCGCATATTACATCACAATGCCGAAAATGGTTCGTGTCAACCTCACCGGCAAGCTTCAGCCGTGGGTTGCCGCAAAGGATATTATTCTTAAGGTTCTTCAGATCATGTCCGTCAAGGGCGGCGTAGGCAAGATCGTTGAATACGGCGGAGAGGGCGTTAAGACGCTTTCCGTTCCCGAGAGAGCAACAATCACAAACATGGGCGCAGAGCTTGGCGCAACAACATCAATCTTCCCGTCCGACGACATCACAAGAGCTTTCCTTAAGGCTCAGGGTCGTGAAAAGGATTGGGTTGAGCTTAGTGCAGACGACGACGCCGTTTATGATGAGGTTATTGATATCGACCTCAACGAGCTTGTTCCGCTTGCCGCTATGCCGCATATGCCGGACAACGTAAAGAGCTGTCAGGAGATTGGCAAGATTCATATCGACCAGGTATGTATCGGCTCATGCACAAACTCATCTCTTATGGATATGCTTAAGGTTGCCGCTATTCTCAAGGGCAAGACTGTTTGTCCGTCGGTCAGCCTTTCAATCGCTCCCGGCTCAAAGCAGGTGCTTAATATGCTTGCTCTCGACGGCGCACTTTCGGATATGATTGACGCCGGCGCAAGAATTCTTGAATCGGCTTGCGGTCCGTGCATTGGTATGGGTCAGTCGCCGAATTCAAAGGGCGTATCGCTTCGTACCTTCAACCGTAACTTTGAGGGTCGTTCGGGTACGGCCGACGCAGGTATTTACCTTGTCAGCCCCGAGGTTGCAGCCGCTTCCGCTCTCACAGGTGTTCTTACAGATCCACGTGAGCTTGGTGAAATGCCGGAGATCGAGATGCCGGATGAGTTCATCATCAACGACAACATGATAGCAATGCCGGCAAGCGTTGAGGACGCAGATTCCGTTGAGGTTATGTACGGCCCGAATATCAAGCCGTTCCCCAAGACCGAAGCTATGCCGGAGGACATCACGGCTAAGGCTGTTCTCAAGGTCGGCGACAACATCACAACAGACCATATCATGCCGGCAGGCGCAAAGATTTTGCCCTACCGTTCAAATATTCCGTACCTTTCAAACTTCTGCTTCAAGCAGTGCGACGAGAAGTTCGCCGAGCATTGTAAGGAAGCGGGCAAGGGTATCATCATCGGCGGTGCAAACTACGGCCAGGGCTCATCCCGTGAGCATGCGGCTCTTGTTCCTCTCTATCTCGGAATCAAGGCGGTTATCACCAAGTCGTTTGCCCGTATCCATTGCGCAAACCTTGTCAACGCAGGTATCATTCCGTTCACCTTTGCGAACGAGGCCGATTACGACAAAATCAGCGTAAACGACGAGCTTTGCCTTGAGGGAATCCGTGAGAGCATTGCAAACGGCACCGACGTAACTCTCAAGAACCTCACAACAGGCGAGAGCTACAAGCTTGACTATCAGCTTTCCGAGCGTCAGAGAGATATTCTCCTTGCCGGCGGCTTGCTTGACTATACAAGAGAATCGCAGAAGTGATTTGAAGAAAAATCACACTGTAGGGGTCGATGACCACATCGACCCAATAAGAGAAAAAAGCAAAATACACAATAAAGGAGCAAAACAATGACAGATACACAGATCAAAAACGCAGTTGAAAAGTTCGAGGCTCTCATCCGTGAGCAGAGCGACCGTTCAGATAAAATCAAGGCTCAGGGCGATTTCGTTGACTATGAGAAGCTCGACAAAATTGTAATCGGCGTCTGCGGCGGCGACGGCATAGGTCCGATCATCACCAAGGAGAGCGCAAGGGTTCTCGAATATATGCTCGCCGATAAGGTCAAGGCCGGCAAGGTTGAGTTCAAGGTTATCGACGGCCTTACGATTGAAAACCGTGTTGCCGCTAACAAGGCAATTCCCGACGACGTTCTTGAAGAGCTTAAGGCATGCCATGTCATCCTCAAAGGACCGACAACGACTCCGCAGCAGGGCGGCCCGTGGCCGAATATCGAGAGCGCAAACGTTGCAATGAGAAAGGCTCTTGACCTTTTTGCAAATCTTCGTCCCGTTAAAGTTCCCGAGGAGGGTATCGACTGGACATTCTTCCGTGAGAACACGGAGGGCGCATACGCAGTCGGCTCAAAGGGCGTTAACGTAACCGACGATCTCGCCGTTGACTTCGTTGTTACAACAACAGAGGGCTGCGAGAGAATCGCAAAGCTTGCTTACGACTATGCAAGAAGAAATCATAAGGACAGAGTTTCCATCATCACCAAGGCTAACATCATCAAGACCACCGACGGCAAGTTCCTCAACCTTTGCAAGAATATCGGTAAGGATTATCCCGAGATCACAACCGACGAGTGGTATATCGACATCACGACGGCTAAGCTCATCGACCCGAAGCGCCGCAAGGACTTCAAGGTATTCATTCTCCCGAACCTTTACGGCGATATCATCACCGACGAAGCCGCAGAGTTCCAGGGCGGCGTAGGTACTGCCGGCAGCGCAAATATCGGTAAGAAGTACGCTATGTTTGAGGCTATCCACGGCTCAGCTCCGAGAATGATTGAAGAGGGCAGAGGTCAGTATGCAGACCCGTGCTCAATGCTCAGAGCTTCCGTTATGCTTCTCTCTCACATCGGCGAGCAGGAGAAGGCCGACCTTCTTGAAAAGGCTCTCGATATCTGTATGTTCACAGAGAAGAAGCTCACCATTACAGGCCGTGACACAGGCTGCACATGCTCCGAGTTCGGCGACTATGTAATGGAAACAGTAAAAAAACTCAGCGAGTAAAAAAGTGAGGTAATAACTGTGGCAAAGGAAAAGAAATCGGTTTCTATGTCCGTAATAAAACGTTTGCCCCGATATTACAGATTCCTCGGCGAACTGAAAAAGAATAATATAACAAGAATTTCATCAAAAGAGCTTTCACAGCGCATGGGCTTCACCGCTTCGCAGATCCGTCAGGATCTCAACTGCTTCGGCGGTTTCGGCCAGCAGGGCTACGGCTACAATGTTGAGCAGCTCCAAAATGAAATAGGAGCGATTCTCGGCGTTAACAACGGCTTCAAAACCATTCTCTTCGGCTGCGGCAACCTCGGCAGAGCGATTGCCTCTCACATGACCTTTGAGGACAGAGGCTTTGAGCTTGTCGGACTTTTCGACAGCAATGCCGATAAAATGCAGGATTTGAGAATCAAAGGCCTTTCCGTTTATCCCGTTGAGGATTTGGAGGTCTATTGCAAAGAGGTTGAGCCCAAGGTGGCTGTTTTGTGTGTTCCGACCGAAGCCGCACCAGCCATTGTCGACAGGCTTGTCAATCTCGGAATAACGAATTTCTGGAATTTCAGTCACTATGACATTGCGTCCAATTACCCCGGCGTAACGGTCGAGAACGTTCACCTCAACGACAGCCTTATGACTCTCAGCTATCAGATAATGAACAATGAGGAGAATGCAGAATGAAGGTTTTAAGCTTTAATGTCCTTTGCTATGGCTGTGACGGACATTCATGGTTAGACAGAGATGCCGACGTTATCGCAACGGTCAGAAATTACATGCCCGATGTTTTCGGCATTCAGGAAGCTCATATCGGCTGGATGGGAGTTTTCCGTGAAAGCATGGATGAGTATGATTTTGTCGGTGTCGGCAGAGATGACGGCAAGGATGAGGGCGAATTTTCACCTGTTTTTTACAGGAAGGATAAATTCACGCTTGTTGACAAGGGCTGGTTCTGGATAAGCGAAACGCCCGACGTTCCGTCAAGGTCATGGAATACTGCCTGCACAAGAATCGCTTCATGGGCAAAGCTCACCGAAAAGGAGAGCGGAAAGACATTTGTTGCCATGAATACCCACCTTGATCACAGAAGTGAGGAAGCAAGAAAGAACGGCGTAAGGCTCATCAACGAGTTTGCCGCAAAACTTGACTGCCCCGTAGTTATAACGGGCGATTTCAATGTTTCCGAGGGCAAGGATTGCTATGTTGATATGGTCGAGGGCGGAATTTTCAGAGACAGCAAGTTCGTCGCCGAAAAGACGGAAAGCTATCCGACGTTCCACCCGTATTTCCACCATAATGAGCCGGAGGATATTATTGATTTCATCTTCATTAGCGACGGCTTCAAGGCGGCAAGCTATCAGGTTATCAAGGACAAGCCGAACGGAGCTTTCCCGTCGGATCATTGCCCGATTATGTCGGAAATTCACTTCAAATAATACAAAGAGCTGTGACAGATTCGTTCTGTTGCGGCTCTTTTGAATTCGGGCATAATCACATGAAAAAACAATTCAAAATCTTATGACGAATCAACTTTCTTTTCGTAAACAGGCAGTCTTTCCCCTCGGGCAATAAATTCATTAATATCATAGCTTGCATTTGACTTTTGCCCGCCGTCCTGCCGGAACCAGCTGCAAATCGTTGCATAGTGGCTCTGATATTTTTTGCCGGTCGAGGCCATGTAGTCGCTGAGCTTCTCGATATATTCGTTACGCTTGCTTGCTCCCATTCGTTCGGCAAGACGCTCATATTCTTCGTCATTCAGTTCAACATTTTTGTTTTCACCGTAGCTTTGCGTGTGCGTGTGCGCAACGCCGTCAGGCTCAGTCTCACACTCACACTCAGACACAGACTCAATATCAGTCTTAGTCTTAGTCTCAGTCTCAGTATGGCTTTCGTTGGGTTTTTCGGAAAACCGTTCGGTTTTTTCAATAACCGTTGGGTTTTTGGGGTTTTCTTCAGCCTCTTTTTTAGGCCGTCCGCCCTTTGCTCCGTTGACCCTGTTTGCCTGCACTTTTTTGTCGTAGTTTTCGTTTGCACTGTCTATGTACTTCTTTATGTGTCTGAAAACGACCTTCACCGCCCTGTCATCAAAGCAGGGTTCTTCCGCTTCGTTTGTGTAAAGCAATATGGCTCTGAAAATTTTTCCGACCTCATCATCGGAGAAATCGTCAAGGTCATCCAATAAATCCGTCGGCAGCACGAAGCTCGTCTTTTTGTCCGTCATATAATCAATCCTTTGTCTGATTTATAGCTGCATAATATCATATACACAATTAATTATACACGCATTTATGACGTCCGACGAACAGCCGCCGCCTTGCGACATAAAAAGAACTTTTTCGACAAATGATGTTGATTTTAACGCAGAATATTCATGGCCGCCCTCTTGAGGGTAGCATACACATCAATAGAAATTCTGCTGACATTTTATCAGCCTTCCCCTTGAGGGTAGCGAAGCGGCGCGACGGTAG
>CALBHM010000375.1 GCA_937892835.1 uncultured Ruminococcus sp.
TCCGCTTTTTTGAGCGCAGCGTATAAGCTTGCGTTTCGTTCTGAGGGTGTGGGCAAAAACGCCGAATTCATCGTCGGATTTATCAACGCAAAGCGTCACCCAAGTCTCGGCGGATTGGCTCATAATTCTTTCGAGCACGGCATATTCCTGTGCCGTGAAGCCACGGAATCCGTCAATAAAAACCTCTTTGCCGTCAAAATCCCTGTGCTCGTCCAGCACGTCGCAAAGAATATCAAGCGCACAGTCGTCGTCAAAATAATTCTGTTCAACAAGTGCGGTGTACGCCCTGTCGATAAGCAGAATTTCGCCGAGCTTGTCTTTGAGAAGCGACGGCTTCAGCTTTGTGAGAGTTTCTTCGATTTTTTCGGATGTCACGGAACACTGGCGAAAATCCTTAAGCGTTTTGAGCATTTGCAAAATGACGGCAGGACTGTATCTGTGACGTGAATATACCTGCAAATCGTCGCCTGTCTCATCAAGCGCAACGCTCATGAGCATTGCACGGGTGCTGTCGTCGAGAGCCTTTTTTGAATTCAGTCCGTATTTTTTTAAAAGATTTTTTGCAAGGAAGGAAAAGCTGACAACATTAACTCTGTCCGCACCCTGAGCGCCGAGCAGCTCAAGCATTTTCTTCTCCGTATGGAAAGAATACTGCTCCGGGACGATGAGTATGACCTCGCCGCCCTGTTCTGTTTTTTTTCGGATTTCTTCATAAATGCGTGTGGTTTTGCCGCATCCTATCCGTCCTGTTACAAGTCTGAGCATGATTCCTTTTTCCTCCGTGCTTTAATGATACAATTATATAATAATAATTGGCCAAAAGCAATATTAAAAATAAATCGACAGCACCGAAAATGGTACTGCCGATTGGTTATATTATGTTAAGTAAGCCTGTTTTGCTTGTAAAGACGTTCTTTTCGTCAAATTGCTTTTCACGCTGACGTTCGAGTGTTTTTACGGTTTCAATTTCATTTTCATCGGCATATGCACCCGTGACCGTTACCGAAGCAACCTCGGAGAATGAGCTGGTAGCTTTTTCGTTGACTGCGTATGCAACTACTTTGTAGAAATATTCGCCGGGCTGATTTGCCGAAAAATCAGTGAAGCTTGTGCCTCTTACGTCGCTGATTGCAACATAAACGCCGTCAACGGCTCTTGAACGGTAAACGACATATTTTTCAGCTCCGTCAACCTTGTCCCATGTGAGATTGCCAAATCCGTTTTCATCGTTTTCGGCTTTTGAAATAACGGGAGCAGGTAGCTTAGCCGTGATGTACATAATTTCTGTGATGTCGCTGTCGTACTTTTCCTTGTCGGCAAGTGTCTTGAACTTGTAATAATATCTGTGCCCTTCTTTGACATCCTTGTCAATAAAGCTTGTGGTGTTGCCGTCAAGCTTTTTATGCTCCTTGAATTTACCGTCAGAGCTTTCACAGCGATAAATTATGTAGCCCTTTGCTTTGTCAACCTTATCCCAGCTTATTCCTATTTCATCCTTGGCTACATTTGATAATTGAATGTTCTGCGGCTTTCCGATCAGAACGTTAACGTCGACCGAGGAAAATGCCGAACCGTAATTGGTCGTCGCCGTAAGCGTTACCTTGCCGTACCCCATGCCTGTTATAATGCCGGTATTGCTGATAACCGCAATGCTCGGGTCAGAGGAAGTCCATGTCACACCCTTATCGGTCGAGCCGACGGGAAGCTGCGCCCACATAATCTCGGCGGTCTGACCGATGCCGACGTTGACTGAGGTTTCGCTGAGAACAAGCTGCTGCGGCTTGTCACTGACTGTTACGACGGCATACATCGGACCTGTGTAAAGGTTGCCGTTGATTGTTGCGTAAGCCCTGTAATAATATGTTGTATTCGGCTTAAGCTTGCCGAATTTTTTCGCTATAGCCAAGCTTAGCGGAATTTCGTTACTTGAAGAGCCCGAAGTAACGGGATATTTTGCAAGGTCATTTTTGTCTGCGCCGAAGTAGAATCCGGCCGCAGAGACATAGTTGCCGCCGCTGTTTTTTATTGAACCGTTCAGCGTGGCGTCGCTGCTTGTTATGCTTGTTGCCGTGGTAGTTACGACCGAGAGATTGCTGCCGTATGCCGTCGAATTGGAATGAGAACCGCTCGACGAAGAAACAGATGCCGCAAAGGCATATGAGCCGACATAGGTTGAAGCGTCGTTGTA
>CALBHM010000376.1 GCA_937892835.1 uncultured Ruminococcus sp.
ATAGGTCTTTCGGCGGCGTTGATGATGCTTGCTTCGGTCATTCCGTTCCTGACCTATGCGATACCTGCGCTTGCGGCGATTCTCGTAATGTTCATGCGCATTGAGTGCGATTGGAAATGGGCGCTCGGCGTTTATGTGGGAACCTCCGTAATAAGCGCACTCGTTGTTCCCGAGAAAGAAGCTGTGGCGATCTACATAGCTTTGATAGGCTACTATCCGCTTGTTAAGCTCCTATTTGACAAGCTTCCGAAGGTCATCGGCTACATAGTCAAGGCGGTGTTCTTCGTTGGAGTAATCGTTGCGACTTATTATATAATAATGCACGTTTTCGGCATTTCAACCGAGCTTTTGGAGGATACGCAGGGATTCATGATTCCGCTGCTCGTTGCGCTCGGATTAGTCGCATTCATCATGTATGACATTGCGATTGAAAAGCTCGAAATAGCCTATTACAGAAAGTGGCAAAAACAATTCAGAAAGTTATTCAAGAAGCACTGATTTTTCGGTGCTTCTTTTCATATGTCCCGACTTGTCCGCATAGTATTTCTTCGGGAGGAATGAATGATGAGGAAATATCTGATACTTTGCTCGGTGCTGATGGCGGCGATGATAATTCTGCCGCTGACAACCATGGAAAAGCCGCATAAAACAGTAGTTGTTGATAAAAAGCCGTCTGTGAATACGGAAAGCGGAGCAATAAGCGTTATGAAAAGCGAAAGCGGAAAGGTCGAAAAAACCGATATAAAAGAATATACCGTCGGAGCATTGGCGGCAGAGATGAGTATGGAAAGTCACAATGAGGCTCTTAAAGCACAGGCTGTTGCTTGCTACACTTATGCGCTCTATTGCAAGGAGAAGGGGAATAAAGACGATCTTAACGGAGCGGACATTTCTGACGATTCCAAAATTCATCAGGGATATCTCGATAAGGACGCAAGGAAGAAAAAATGGGGCAACAAGTATGATGATTATGAGGAAAAGGCGGAAGAACTTGTCGCTGATGTGCTCGGGAAAAAGATGACATATGACGGCAAGCCGATTTTGGCGGCTTATCATGATATTTGCAGCGGCAAAACCGAGAGTGCAAAAACCGTTTGGGGTGAGGACATCGCTTATCTCCAATCCGTCACGAGCGACGGTGACAGGCTCTCGCCGAACTATGAGACGGTAATCGGACTTGATAAAGAAAAGTTTCGCTCGGCAATTCAGATCATCGACGGAATCGAGCTGCCGGAGAACAGCGAAAAGTGGGTCGGTAAAACTGATAAAACCGACACGGGATTTGTGCGTTCTGTTGAAATAGGCGAAACAAAGGTTGACGGTAGCGACATTAAAAAGGCACTCAGCTTGCCGAGCAGAAATTTTACAATAAGTTGCAAGGACGAGAAGTTCACAATCAAAATCATAGGCAACGGACACATGGTCGGAATGAGTCAATACGGTGCTGATTATATGGCCCGTCAAGGCTCGGATTGGCAGGAGATATTGAAGCATTACTACACCGGCATAGAAATCGAGTAAAAAATTCTAATATTTTTCATGAAAATAATTTGTAAAAACCCTTGCTTTTTTGCAGGAATATGTTACAATAAAGTCAAATCAACCAGCAAGGAGGTAACAACAATGGCTTTTAAGATTACAGACGACTGTATCGCTTGCGGTGCTTGCGAGGCTGAGTGCCCGGTAGGCGCTATTTCCGAAGGCGACGGCAAGTATGAGATCGACGCTGATGCTTGTGCATCCTGCGGCGCTTGTGCCGATGTTTGCCCGGTCGGAGCTCCGGTAGAGGAATAATTAAGCTTTGTGATGTTTAACGAGGCGGTTGAAATCATTCCACAATATGATTCGCTTCAAAAAACATAATAAAAGATCAAAGACGCTGTGCGTATCGCAAGGTATGCACAGCGATTTTTGTTTGCTGAAAATAAAAGCAGTAACACAATTAAGTGTCACTGCTCTGATATTATTCGGCAACTTCAAGAAGTTTCTTGTTTATTCTGTTGGTTACATCGAGAAGATAAGCGGCTTCCTTTGTGTTGAGATCCTTACTTTCCCATTCTTCAAGCTTCTGCATTGTTTCAGTGTATTGTGACATAAACCTTGTGTAATCGGAAAGCATAGAAATTGAATTGTTGGATTCCTTATACTTTTTCATAAATGCAACATACTCATCAAAGAATACTTCATAGCTGTCCATTGCTTCCTTGAAATCACGGTGCATTCCGTCAACCATGTCCGAGTCGTTATTGGCTGTCTTGGCAGGCTTTGATTCGGTAGGCTTTGTTGTGTCACTTGAGGCTGACGGGGATGTGCTGCTTTCGCTTGGAGCGTCAATATCAATGCTCATAATATTGTTGCCTTCATATTTAATCGAAACATGCCAGCCGGTGCTGTTATCGGCGTTATAAAAGCTGTCACCTTTGTCATAATTAACCGTAAAGCCCTTATCGGAGCAAGCCTTTACATAGCTGTTGTAATCATCTTTGCTCGTGCTTCCGATGTAAACGAAGAAACCGTCATCGCTTTCGTGGGTAAACTTACCGTTTGTGGATTTGGGAGCAGGAAGCTGCTTGCCTGCCTTGCTGGTAGGCCATGTGATCGGGGACATCTCCGTCGGTTTCTCCAATTCAATCTTCATTTCGGCTTCGCTGCCGTAATGGCTTAGACTCAATTTGTATCCCTCGGCATTGTATGCACCGTAGGACATGGAATCAGATCCCGGATCAACCGTAAAACCTTTTGTTTTGCAGGCTTCTATATAATCGTTATACTGTTTGTCGGAAATTTTATCGATGTCTACCCAAAGTCTTTCGGCAGTGTTTTCGTGAACTTCACCTTTATTTTTAGGCGGTTCGGGCAATTGTTCACTTAAAATTATGTCGTCCCATTTAATTTTTTTCGATTTATTGCCTGAAATTGAGCTGATAACCGCAATTGCGGCGATGACAACTATCACATAAAACCACCATCTTTTATAAATCGGTTTTTTCTTTTTCTTGGCAGGCATAGGCTCGGTAGGGTATGTACCGAGGGCTGGTGCTGCGGTGCTCGGAGCAGGTGCTCCGCAGTGCTCGCAAAATTTACCGTTAAACTCTTTTCCGCATCTTGAACAAATCATTTTAATGTCTCCTTATTATTTATTAGTTTTAATTATTTTGGCATTGATTTACTTTTATTCTTTCTTAACCTCCTTTATAAAACTGGCAAGAGCAAATACAGCTTTTTCGGATAACTCAGGCAGTTTATTCTCGTCTGGATCCTTGACACCGAGTAGGTAATCCGTGCTGACATTAAGCAACATCGCAATGTCAACTATGTGCTGCAAATTTGGAACAATATCTCCGCTTTCCCATCGTGCAACGGCAGTTCTTGAAACATCGACCGCTTCCGCGAGATTTTCCTGAGTGAATCCTGCAATCTCACGGGCAAGCCGAATTCGTTTCCCGATATCCGTTACAACCATTTTTTTACCTTTCCAAAAGCCTTGTCTTTTAAAATTCATAAATCATCCTCCTTGGTGTTTTACTTCACTCAAAAGAGGACTTGTAATTTTCGCGAATGTAGCATTATTATATATTTTTTGTTTTGGTATAAACAGCAACTAACAGTAAAAATTGTAAACTGATAGTTACACAAAAAATGCGTTGACAAAGACTGCTCACGGTGATATAATTATAGAAATTCTAATTTTAAACTATTTGGAGGACGCCATGACTGCGATAAAGATGATAGCGGTTGGGAAGAAGCTGGCGAATATTTACAGCGGACTTTCTCTGCCGTTGTGCAAAAAATACGGAATCAATCAGTCCTGCTTTGATATTCTTATGTTCTGCGCAAACAATCCTGAGAACAACACTGCGAGGGATATTTGCGCCGTCAGGGGAATCAAGAGTGGAATCGCTTCCGTTGCTGTTGAAGCACTTATTCAAAAGGGCTATTTAATTCGCACGGATGATCAATCAGACAGACGAATTCACCGCCTTGTGCCGACCAAATCGGCTCAGAACATAATCTCGGACGGCAGAGCAATGCAGGAAAAATTTATTTCCACACTAAAAAGCGGAATTTCCCCCGAGGAGGAGGAAATCTTTGAAAGAGTGAATGAAAAAATACTTGAGAACATCAGCTTGTTCGGTCGGGAGGAAGTATAATGCTTTTTAAAATTATAATTTGCATCATTGCCGGTATCGGAGCAGGTCTCGGCACAGGATTTGCCGGAATGAGTGCCGCTGCCGTAATCAGCCCCATGCTGATTACCTTCCTTGATATGGACTCTTACCTTGCTGTCGGAATTGCCTTGGCGAGTGACGTGCTTGCGAGTGCGGTTTCGGCTTACACTTACGGAAAAAATAAGAATCTCGATATTCGCAACGGTCTTATCATGATGGCTTCGGTACTTTGCTTTACCCTTGTCGGCAGCTATGTCGCAAGCATTGTGCCAAAAACGACCATGGGCAGTTTTTCCGTGTTTATGACCTTGCTTCTTGGTATTAAATTTATCGTTAAGCCTGTTGTTGCGCCGAAAGCGAGACTGCAAAATGCTACGGCGAAGCAAAAGGCAATTCGTTCGGTGATTTGCGGCTCGATGGTCGGCTTTATTTGCGGATTTATCGGCGCAGGCGGCGGAATGATGATGCTTCTCGTCCTCACAACCGTACTCGGATATGAGCTTAAAACGGCGGTCGGAACAAGCGTATTCATCATGGCGGCAACGGCTCTGACGGGATCTGTCAGCCACTTTGCGATAGGCGGAGCACCGGATTCGGTTGCTCTTGTCACTTGTATAATCAGCACACTTGTTTTTGCGCTCATTGCGGCGCTGATTGCCAACAAGGTCTCGGCAAAAACGCTGAATCGTGCAACCGGCGTGGTTTTGGTCGTACTCGGAGCGGCAATAATTATTGTGAACAGAATAAAATAGCTAAGAACAGCGTCGTTTCCTTTGACACGGCGCTGTTTACGTTGTATAATATACATTATGATTACTGAACGGAGGCAATGCTATGCCCGATTTTAAATATGAATTTCTTGGCTCGGGCATATATGTTGCCGTATCTAAGGAGCATACCTTTGGCACGGATGCTGTTCTGCTTGCCGATTTTGCTTCGCCTAAGCGCAATGAAAAGGCATGCGACCTCGGCACGGGCTGCGGAATAATCCCAATGCTCTGGTGCAGGAATAACTGTGCTAAAGAGATAACCGCCGTTGAATTGCAGGAGAAGGGCTATATGCAAACCTGTGAATCCGTTCGCAGAAGCTCGGTCGAAGAAAAGGTTAAACCGATAAACCACGACCTTAAGAATATAAAATCTGTTCTTTCTCACGCTTCGATGGATGTCGTTACAATGAACCCTCCGTACAAGGCGGCGGACAGCGGCATAAAAAGCGTCGCACCTGCTGAGCTTATCGCAAGGCATGAGGTTGAATGTAATCTTGACGATATCTGCTCTGCGGCGGCATACTTGCTGAATTTCGGCGGCAGACTTTGCATGTGCAACCGTCCCGAAAGGCTCAGCGATACTATCGTTGCCATGAAGAAAAACGGCATTGAGCCGAAGCGACTTCGTCTTGTTGCGAAAACGCCGTACACACGTCCTTGGCTTTTCCTCATTGAGGGCAGAAAGGGCGGCAAGCCGTTCATGAATGTTGATCCGCTTCTGATAATGTACGGCGAGGACGGCGAGCTTTCAAAGGAAGTAACCGATATTTACGGTGAGTATAAGGAGAACGTTAAATGAGTAAGCTTTATGTTGTCGGAACTCCGATAGGCAACCTCGGAGATTTTTCACCCCGTGCGATTGAGACGCTGAAAAGCGTTGATTTCATTGCCGCCGAGGATACAAGAGTAACTCTCAAATTGCTCAATCATTTTGGAATAAAAAAGAGCATGATGAGCTATTTTGAATATAACAAAAAGGAACACGGCGAGGCCATAGTTCAAAGGATTCTTGCCGGAGAAAACGGCGCAATCGTGACCGACGCCGGCATGCCTGCCATTTCCGATCCGGGTGAGGATCTCGTGCGTCTTTGCCATGACAGAGGAGTTGAGGTCGAATCCGTTCCCGGTCCATGCGCCTTTTCGACCGCACTTGCACTTTCAGGCTTTCCGTCAGGTCGTTTCACCTTTGAGGGATTCCTCAGCGTGAACAAGCCGAGCCGCCGTGAGCATCTTCTCTCTCTCGAAAAGGAGACGAGAACAATGCTTTTCTATGAAGCTCCGCACAAGCTGGGTGCAACGCTCCGAGATATGAACAAGGTGTTCGGCAACCGTGAAATCGCAATAGTCCGTGAGATTACGAAGATTCACGAAGAGGTTATTCGCACTACGCTTGATGAAGCCGTTGAGAAGTATGCAGACGGCAGTGTTAAGGGCGAAATAGTTCTTGTTATCAAGGGAGCAGAACCTGAAAAAACCGAGGATAATATGACCATTGAGCAAGCTATAGAGTGTGCTCGTCACAGCGTTGACAGCGGCATGAGCGTCAGCGAAGCGGCGAAGCAGGCTGCGAAGCTGTCGGGATTTAAGAAAGGCGACATCTACAAAGCTTTGTTAGATTGATTAAAATCGCCCACAGCACATTTTTCCCTTGGGGCAGTACATAAGTACAGCACCCAAGCTGCAAAATGCACTGTGAACAATTTTAATTCAATCTAAAGATGTTTCGATATAATATAGTCTTCAAGGTGCTTTAACTTCCTAACGAAAAAATCTCTCGCTAAGGTGATAGATTGATTTAGATCGCCCACAGCACATTTTTTCCTTGGGGCAGTACACAAGTCAAGTACAGCACCCAAGCTGCAAAATGCACTGTGAACAATTTTAATTCAATCTAAA
>CALBHM010000377.1 GCA_937892835.1 uncultured Ruminococcus sp.
ACAAATTTCACCTTTGATAAACGGTACGCTTTTTCCGCAGCTTTCGCAATAATCATCAAACGGATCGATCGGTTCGTTGCAAAAAATACAGCGATTCGGAAAAAGCATAGAGGAAATGAAGATTGAAATATCTTTAAAACAAGCCATTATCATCTTCCTCCGCTTCGGTTAAGAAATGCTTGAGTGCCGTATATCTTTTTGTTCTGCTGTTGTTCATAGTCATATTGTAAACGACGTCCGCCGAACCGACAAGCACCATTATATTTTTAGCTCTTGTTACGGCAGTGTAAAGAAGATTTCTGTAACAAAGATTCGGTACAACGTTGAACACCGGCATAACTACAGCCTTGAACTCGTTACCCTGACTTTTATGCACGGTCACGGCGTAGGCATGCTCGATTTCATTAGCGTTTTCAAACGAATAAACGGCAATTCTGTCCTCAAAATTGACAGAGAAAGCAGACGACATATTGTCAATCTTTTCGATAATTCCGATATCACCGTTGAAAATTCCGCTTCCCTCGTCGTTACCCTTTGTCCAAAGAATATCGTAATTGTTCTTTATCTGCATCACCTTGTCACCCTCACGGAGTGTTTTGCCTGCAAGTGTAACCTCACGCTTGTCCCTTGACGGCGGATTAAGCACTGCTTGAAGCATTTTATTGATGTTTACGCTTCCGCACTCGCCCTTTCTTGACGGACAAAGAACCTGAATATCGTTGATGGAATCGAAGCCGTAAGCCTTAGGAAGTCTCTTGGAACAAAGCTCGGAGATCGTGCATACAACGGCAGTCGGTGACGTTCTTTTCATGAAGAAGAAGTCGTTATCCTTGGTTTCGAGATCGGGCATTTTTCCTGCAACAATATCGTGTGCATTTGTGACGATTCTGCTTTTCATTGCCTGACGAAAAACCTTTTTAAGCTCAACAACAGGCAACGTCTGCGACTCGATCAAATCGTGCAAAACATTTCCCGCGCCGACAGCCGGTAGCTGATCGGAGTCGCCGACCATAATCAATCGACAGCCGAGCGGTAAGGCATTCAAAAGGCTTGAAAAAAGCGTTATATCGACCATTGAAAGCTCGTCCACTATTACTGCGTCGGCCTTCAACGGGTCTTGCATATTGTGCTTAAAGTGAGGATTATCATTTTTATCCCACTCAACCTCAAGCAAACGGTGAATTGTTTTTGCTTCTTTGCCTGTAATTTCGCTCATTCTCTTAGCGGCTCGTCCTGTAGGAGCGGCAAGCACAACGTCAAGTCCGTCACGCTCAAAGAGTTTTAAAATGCCGTTAAGAGTGGTCGTTTTTCCCGTTCCGGGACCGCCCGTCAGAATAAGTATTCCTTTATCTATCGCTTTTATAATTGCTTCTTTTTGCTTTTCGTCGTAAACAATACATTCGTCACGCTCAATATTTTCAATGTCCTGTAAAAGCGTCGGCTTGCCTGCCGGCGGAAATTTAAGAAAGACCTTGATTCTCTCCGATGCGGAAAGCTCGTCCGAATATATCTTAAACAGTGCAACAAACTCCTTGTCGTTCATTGTGAAATGTTCAAGCTTATGCTCGTCTAACAAAGAGTCAATCGCTTTTTCGATTTCATCTGCGTTTGTATTGAGAAGTCCGCAGGACGGCGCAATAAGCTTCTCACGGGGCAGGCAGGTATGACCGTTTCTGAGATTATGCTTTATAACGTGCATGACACCGGCTTGAATTCTGAATTCGGGTGCAGGCTTAACGTCCAAGGCTTCGGCTATCTGCTCCGCACGTTCAAAGCCTATACCTATCCCCTCGTTGCAAAGCACATATGGGTTCATCTCAACGACCTCAACCGAGTTTGCACCGTAAAGACGATAAATTTTCAGACATTCGGAAGCAGTAAGACCCAGCCTTTCGAGCGCAATCATCACCTGTCTGACCGAAAATTGCTCATTAAAGGCTTGGCAAATCTTTTCAGCCTTTGAAAGAGATATTCCGTTAATTAGAGCCAGTGATTTCGGGTGCTTTTCGAGCACCTCAAAGGCTTCATCGCCGAAGCGTTCGATTATCTTCTGCGCTGTTTTAGGTCCGATTCCCTTAACTGCACCGGAAGCTAGATAACGATAAAGGTCGGCTGCCGTTGACGGAAGCGAACGTTCACAAAGCTCGGCTCTGAATTGCTTTCCGAAGGTCTGATGAACTCCCCACGTTCCCCTAAGCTTAAGCTCCTCGCCGACATTGACCTCGGGAAGAACGCCTACAACGGTTATGTATTCCTCATCAGTGGACAGCTCAAGAACCGTAAACCCGTTCTCGGGCTTACGGTAAACAAGCTCTTCAACATATCCGTGGATTTCCTCAAGGTTTTCGTTCATCTTTTTCCTCGCTGACGTTTTCAACGTTAATTATGTTTATGTAAATATCCTTTTCGTTTATTAAAATATCGACAAGCTCCTTTTCTTCCTTTGAAAGAGAACTTTTATCAATAATTATATCATCAAAAATCAGATCGCCGAAAATCATCTTTTTGAAATATACGCCGTAAATAAGGCTTTCAATCGTTCCTCTGTCGCTGTTCGGCGGAATTTTAATAACATACCTGCTGTTTCCCTTTGGTCGGTAAAAATAAAGCATCAGAAAATATACAATAGAGATAAAACCGATAAAGCTAAGCGCTGCGACAATGCCGCATACAATAGCGTTTTGCATAAAATCACCTCACTGATATACTATTCAGTGAGGAAGATCATGTTAAGGCAACAGCAAACATTATGCGACCTATGAATTGAATAAAAATCGTTGATTATCATACAAGCAGGTCTGTAAGCCGAGTTCTGTCATTTAAGGCAATTATCTATCCAGGCTGCGAATTACTCCGCAGCTCAAGCCACCCTCTGAAATAATAGGCCGAGCAAGCCTAATCGGTCGGTGTTGCCCCGAATAGGGTTTACAGGATCGCAATGTTTCCACGCAATCGGTGAGCTCTTACCTCGCCTTTCCACCCTTACCGCAAAAGCGGCGGTATATCTCTGTTGCACTGTCCCTAAGGTTACCCTCGGCGGCCGTTAGCCGTTATTCTGCTCTATGGGGCTAGGACTTTCCTCATGCAAAAGCATGCAACTGCCCAACCTGCTTGTATGATAATCAACGATTACCTATATATTTTAATTTAAAATGTAATAAAAGTCAATTAAAACGGTCATATATTTTTTAAAACTCTTGTAAAAAAAGAAAAGTTATAGTAAAATATTGCATTAGAAGGTGAAAAAATGAGCGATATATATTTTAAGAACTATAAAAAGCGGGACGACACGGGTGAAATACCCATTACTCAATCCGAAAAAGATTTTCAAGACAGATTAACTCAGCAGAAATACGAAGAAATTATTAAGAATCAGGAACGGCTCGGAACATTTGAGGGATATCAAAACGGCGAAAGACCGCCGAGAAACAACTATGATGACGGATCTGATAAAAAGAACAATAAGAACAAAGGTAAAAAGAAAAAGAAGAAAAAAGGCTGTGGCTGCGGCTGCGGAGCTTTATTAATAGTTTTTCTTTTATTGATTGCCATGATTCCGATCGGCAGCGTCGGATATATATATTCGATGTGCTCCAAGACGAACTATGTTCAAAGCACTGATCTGAACTATCCCGAGGACCCGAATTATTATAACGTACTTCTCATCGGCTGCGATAAATCCGACGGAACATCGCAGCGTTCAGATTCAATGATTCTCGTTACGGTCGACAAGGTGCATCAGAAAATAAAGATGACATCCTTCATGCGTGACTTATGGGTCTCAATTCCAGGTTATTACGACACAAGGCTCAATGCAGCGTATTCTTACGGCGGAGCGGAGCTGCTTTTGCAAACAATTTACGAGAACTTCGGCGTTCCGATAAACGATTATGTCATGGTTGACTTTGAGATGTTTGAAAAGCTGATCGACGGCCTCGGCGGAGTTAACGTGGATATAACCGAGGATGAAGCGGATTACATCAATGAAACAAGCCATGCAAAGGTTCATTCCGGAGAAAATATCCTCGACGGCGATTATGCGCTTATTTATTGTCGAATAAGATATCTTGATTCCGATTTTAACAGAACTCAGCGTCAGCGCAAGGTTATGAATTCAATCTTCAAAAAGGCTGTTTCACAGAACCCGATAAAAACCCTTTCTGTTATGAGCGATATTCTTCCGCTTATAACGACAGATATTTCCCCTGCTAAAATGACAGTTAAAGCTCTGGGTGCAATTAATCTTCTGAAATACGGCAACGATCAGTTCAGAATACCGACGGACGACGGTTACTCAAACGAAATAATCGAAGGTCAGGATGTTCTTGTTCCGGACCTTGAAGCTAACAAAGAAGCCTTGAATAACTTCTTATATGAATCATAAAAAATCAGGACAGAGGCAAATCGCTTCTGTCCTGTATTTTTGTTTAACAGATTACTCGTTGTTACGGTCAAAGAGTGTAAATATGTTATGATCATCTTCATCTTCGGCCGCTGTCGGCTCTTCCGGCTCATCGGGAGTAGGCTCATCCGTAACCGGCTCTTCCGGCTCAGCTGTCGGCTCCTCTGTTACCGGCTCTTCCGGTGTATCCGGCTCAACATAATTGTTGTCATTATCATCGTTAGAATAATCGTTTGATGATGAATTATCCGAACCGCCGTCCGTTGTTGTGTCACGTCTGTTTGATACGGAATCAAGCGGACTTACTCTGTCCTCTGCAAGAACAATATTTGTCTTGCCATAGAGGATATTCTGCAATCTCTGAGCGCAGAGCGGATAGTCGACCGTCCATGCCCATGTAGAGGGATTCATCATTCCGCCGATTCTTTCAACATAATCCTCGTTCGGCATAATGTATTCTTTTATTTCAAAATCCATCCAGTTATGCGAATAAGCCGTCGCAATAAGAGAGAGAACCTCCGACTGAGTGTAGCCTGTTCTGAGGAAGCCCGTTACCTGCTTATATGCATTGACAAGCTGACCGTTTGAAGCCTTTTTAGCCTGACTTATAAGCGACTTTATAACGGAACGCTGACGTCTTGTACGGCTTAAATCGCTGTCGTTATCGCAATAACGGATTCGGCTGTAAATAAGAGCCTGCTTACCGTTCAAGGTTGCCGTACCGTAAGGGAAGTTCTTCTGTGAAGAAGTTCTTCTGATATAATCTGCTTCATAGTCCTGGACATCGACCGTAACTCCGCCGATAGCGTCAATTACTTTCGGGAAAGACTTGAAATCAACAGCGATATACTGGTCGATTTTAATCTTATAGTTGTTTTCAATGGTCTGAAGCAAGGTCTTCGGACCGCCATGATAAGCGGCATTTATCTTTTCATACTCATCATAATACGTTCCGTCTTCCTTGGGCATTCTGATATACGTCCAGCTGTCACGCAGGAAAGAAACCATTGTGATTCTTTCGTTCTTTTTGTCGATAGAAATAAGAATCTGCGAGTCACAAAGATTATATTCGCTGTCAACGCCGCAAAGAAGAACATTGATAACATTCTTGTTAGACATCTTGTCGCCGCCGTTGTTAGCCCACTGATAGAGGAAAGCGTTGAGGGAATCGGCGTCAATGTCACCCATTACTTTGAACTGAGTATTGTCGTCTACAAGATAATCCTTATCAATCTTGTTATAGTCGATACCGTCATCGCCGTAGCCCTTGCTCTTTGTTGAAACAAAGAGCCACACAAGCACGCCGCCTGCCGAGAGAAGCAGAACAATAACAAGAATTAAGGCAATAATTTTTGAGTTTCTGTATTTATTTCTCGTGAAAAAGTTTCCCTTTTTCTCAGAAACAGCCTCATTATAGCCCGGATCGGAATCCTCATTCTTCAAGGCTTCGTCGCTGTATGAGCTTATATCCTCGATTTTATTCTCAATGTGCTCTTTCTTTTCAATTTTCGGGACAGGAATAATCTGTGTTTCTTCATCCTCCGAAACATAATGATTATACTTCCTGTTAAATTCATCCATGTTTTCCAAAGCGTCTTTTCTTTCTTTGTTATCCATCAGATCAACTCCATTTTAACGAATCCATAGGTAAAAAATCCGAACCTATGAAAATGACGAAAAGCGAACAACATGATTATATTGTCCGCTTCTTTTTAATGTTTATTCCTCTTTTGCTTTCGGCTCAATCTTGCCGTAAAGCGAACCTTCAAGATCGGAACGGGGAGCTCTTGTCGGAGCAGCCGGCTGCTCCTTGGAGCGGGAGCGGTTGTCATATCTTCTGTAATCTCCTCTGCGTCCTCTGCCGTTTGAAGGATTGGTCGCTTTAAAGCCTTCTGCAAGAGTAATAACAACTCTTCTGTCGCTCTCAGAACCGATTGAATGAGAATCGACACCCTCAATTTCCTGAATAGTTGTGTGAATAATACGTCTCTCATACGGATTCATCGGATCGAGACATACATTTCTTCCGTATTTTTTAACTCTTGCAGCGTTCTTCCTTGCGAGTTCACGGAGAGTTTCCTCTCTCTTCTCTCTGTAATTACCTGCATTGATTGAAACACGCTTGTAATTATCCTTACCCTTGTTTATGACAAGGCGGGTAAGATACTGAATTGCGTCGAGAGTTTCTCCCCTTCTGCCGATAACATAGCCGTAGTCGTTACCGCAGTCGAGCTGAACATAAACGCTTTCGTCATCCTCGGAGGACGAAATGCTTGCGTCCTGAACACCCATGCCCTCAAGAATGCTCTTGATATATGCTTCGGCAGCCTTTGACGCAGCACCGACGGTTCTTTCCGTCGCATTGGGTGCTTCCTGCTTCTTGGGAGCTGCCTCTTTCTTGGCTTCAGGCTTTTTAGCTTCGGCCTTTCTCTCCGGCTTT